>JAGDBY010000085.1 GCA_017958765.1 Bacteroidales bacterium
GTCACCGCGGAGTTGCTTACAGCTCATCACGATGTGGCTTCCGCCGTATGATTTACGGAGGGTAACGGTAATCTTAGGAATAGTAGCTTCTCCGTATGCGTAAAGCAGTTTAGCACCGTGGAGAATGACACCGCCGTACTCTTGCTGGGTGCCAGGGAGGAAGCCCGGAACGTCAACCAAAGTAACGATAGGAATGTTGAAAGCGTCGCAGAAACGGACGAAGCGGGCGCCTTTGCGGCTTGAGTTGATGTCAAGTACGCCGGCCATAACCTTAGGCTGGTTGGCCACGATACCCACTGAACTTCCGCCCATACGTGCGAAACCTACTATGATATTCTTAGCGTAGTCTTTGTGAATTTCAAAGAACTTGCCGTCGTCTACGATTGAACCGATGACCTCATACATATCATAAGGTGCATTAGGACTGTCAGGGATAATCTCGTTGAGAGCGTCTTCTGTACGGTCGATAGGGTCTTCTGTAGGAAGATAAGGCGGTTCTTCAAGGTTGTTCTGAGGAATGTAGCTTAACAGTTCGCGGATTGTAGCGATGGTCTCTTCTTCAGTGTCGCAAGCGAAGTGTGCCACACCGCTCTTTGTAGCGTGAACCACTGCGCCGCCGAGCTGCTCCTGAGTAACTTTCTCGCCGAGTACCTGCTCTACTACTGCAGGGCCTGTAAGGAACATGTAGCTTGTGTTCTTGCACATGATTGTATAGTCGGTCAATGCCGGAGAATAAACTGCTCCGCCTGCGCAAGGACCGAGGATGGCGCTGATCTGAGGAACTACGCCTGATGCGAGAATGTTGCGCTCGAAAATCTCTGCGTATCCTGCAAGTGCGTTGACACCTTCCTGGATACGTGCTCCGCCTAAGTCGTTAAGACCTACAACAGGGGCGCCGACTTTCATAGCCTGATCCATCACCTTGCAGATCTTCTGTGCCAGAGTCTCTGAGAGAGAACCTGCGTTAACGGTAAAGTCCTGAGCAAAAACGTATACCAGACGGCCGTTGACTGTGCCGTATCCGGTTACTACGCCGTCACCGAGGAATTGTTTCTTCTCCATTCCGAAGTTGGTGCAACGGTGAAGCATAAACATGTCAAATTCTTCAAAACTTCCTTCATCAAGAAGCATTGCAATTCTTTCACGAGCGGTGTTTTTACCTTTTTCGTGTTGTGCTTCGATGCGGTCTTGACCGCCACCGAGACGAGCTTTTTCTCTTAGAGAGATAAGTTCTTTTACTTTATCGAGTTGTTGACTCATTTTGTATTGTGAATTTATTTATAATTATTTTTCGCAGGGATTCTCACAGATTTCGGTAAGAACGCTTTGTGTTGATTTAGGGTGCATGAAAGCGATGTTCAATCCTTCTGCGCCTTTGCGAGGAGCTTTGTCAATCAAAGCGACACCTTTGCTCTCGGCGTCTGCCAGGCAAGCTGCAACGTCTTTAGTCTTGAAAGCGATGTGGTGTATACCGCCGCGGCCGTTATTCTTTTCAATGAATTTAGCTATTGTACTGTCAGGGCTGGTCGGCTCGAGCAATTCCAATTTTACTTCGCCGATTTTAAAGAATGCAGTCTTAACTTTCTGATCAGCCACTTCTTCGATATTGTAGCATTTAAGACCGAGTACGTTTTCATAGTAAGGAATAGCCTCTTCAAGAGATGGAGTAGCTATGCCGAGGTGTTCGATTTGAGTTAGTTCCATGATATAGTTATTTTTATAGTTACAAAAATTAGCGCCCAAAAGTACTAATAAAATTGGGTATAAAGAAAAAAAAACAGGCCGCAGCCTGCTTTTTTATTAACCAGTTAATAACAAGTTACAGAGCTTTCTTCAAAAAAGCGACAAAACCCTCCACGTCGAGGTCGTAGGCGCGGGTTGCAATCGTCTTGCCCGATACCGGATCCAGCAGCACGTAGAACGGCTGAGCGTTCACTCCGTAAGTCTTGTTCATACGGAAAGTGTTGATTTTGCCGATCGATTTGAGCACCTTTCCCTGATCGTTGGTCTGCCACTCATTTTCAGGCAGGACGGTCTTGTCATCTCCGTAGAGTTGGAGAATTACGAAGTCATTCTGCAGTATAGAATGAACACGGTCGTCCGAGAAAACTCTGGCTTCCATCTCGCGGCAGTTCACGCAGCCCGCTCCGGTGAAGTCCAGAAAGACAGGTTTGCCGACGCTCTTGGCGTACTCCATCGCCTCGTCGTAGTCGAACAGGGCCGTAAATCCTTCAGGCTGTTTGATGATGTTGCTGTACTTAGGGGTGAACCCGTAGACACTCTCCAGAGTGCCTCCTCCGACATAGAGCGTACTTCCCTGAGTATCAGAGCGGTTCAGATTGAAGTCCTGGGTGTTCATAGGAGGCAGATATCCGCTCAGGGCCTTGAGAGGAGCTCCCCACATACCCGGGATCATATACACTACGAAACTGAATACTATTATCGCCAGGGTCAGTCTGAATACGGAGATATATTCCACAGGGGAGTCGAATTTGAATCGGAGCTTGCCCAGAAGGTAGAATCCCAGCATCGCGAACACCACGATCCAGATTGCCAGATATACCTCGCGGTCCAAAATTCCCCAGTGGTAAGTCTGGTCTGCAACGCTCAGGAACTTGAATCCCAAAGCCACCTCTATAAATCCCAGAACCACTTTGACTGAATTAAGCCAACCTCCTGATTTAGGGAGTTTTGAGAGAAGAGAAGGGGCGAAAGCCAGGATGGTGAACGGAAGGGCGAAAGCTACCGAGAATGCGAACATCGTAATGATAGGAGCCCAGACTCCGCCCTGTGTCGACTGGATCAGCACGGTTCCGACGATAGGACCGGTGCAGGAGAATGACACCAGCACCAAGGTCAGAGCCAGGAAGAATACTCCGCCCAGGCCTCCCTTGTCGGACTTCTTGTCGGATTTGTTGACAAGAGATGAAGGCATCGTGATCTCGAAAGCTCCGAAGAATGATGCCGCAAACACCATGAAGATGATGAAGAACAGGATGTTAGGCAGCCAGTGAGTTGCCAGCCAGTTGAATATGTCGGCAGTTACTGCAGGACCTCCCGAGAACCAGGTTATCAGGATTATCACCGCAATCGGAATAGTGTAAAGCGCTATTATGAAAATACCGAAAGCCGTTGCGAAAAACTTCCCTTTGCTCTTGGCCGATTTATCGTCCGGTGTGTTTTTCTTCAGGAAGAAACTTACCGTCATAGGGACCATAGGGAAGACGCAAGGGGTGAGCAGCATAGCAAAACCCCAGAGGATGGCGCTCAGGATAAGCGGCCAGAGAGATCTTCCGGATGACATATCCGAAGGGATCTCGGTAACTTCCTCGATGACAGTGTTTTCCTCAGCGACAGCATTCTCTTCTTCAGCCTCCTGAACCTCAGTGTCGGCAGGGGCCGGAGCTTCAGCAACAACGGCAGCCGGAAGCCTGAATGTCAGCTCCACATCGTCAGGAGAGAGACAGCTGCCTGATTCCTGGCAGGCCTGCCACTCGACCGTGGCTGTAACTGTACTCGGGGATGTATTTGTAACTTCGATTTTCTGAGCTATGACGGCTCCGTCTCCGCAGGTACCGATCTCCATCTCGAAGATGTCATCGTACTCTCTGTGAACGGGTGTTACGAAATAAGGCTTTCCGATGGCCTTTGCGTTCCCTTTCAGATCGAATGACACTTCGGTAGGGTTTGGACCGAGTGTGTAAGGGCCGAAGTCGTAAAAATGCCAGTCTCCGTCAATGCTTGCGGTAAGACGCAGTTCGTAGACGTTTCCCTCTACCTTAGATACCGAGCCGGACCACTTTACAGGCTGGTCCTGAGCATAGGCGGCAAAGAAAAACAGCAGGGCGAAAAGGCTTGACAGTAGTTTCTTCATAATTATCTGTAATTGTAATTGTTTCTAATCTTTTCAAACAGCTCCGGATGAGAGCGCAAAGCTCTGTCGTCGGCCGTAATATCGTAGCCTCCCGGAGAATAAGTCTTTATAACCGTCTTAGAATCAAACTCTTCAGCTTTCTTCATAAGAGCGTCGATTCCGAAATGACCGGCCACCGCTTTGAGCACTGCCGACGTGGCGTTTCTCTTGCCTTCCTGAGAATAGCCCGCTATAAGAGGGGTCGCGATGTCGGCCGCTTTCAGCAGTTCGAGGTTTATATCGGGTTCATTCTTCCAGACATCGATCACAACAGCCGAAAGTCTGTCAGAGTGCCCGATAAGGGCCTCTTCCTGAAGCACCTCGCCACGGGAAGCGTTGATGAAAACGGCCCCCGGTTTCATCTTTTCGAAGAA
>JAGDBY010000086.1 GCA_017958765.1 Bacteroidales bacterium
ACTCGATGGCCTCATACAGGTCGAAACCTGCCACGGAGCGGGCTGAACCGGTGATAAAATCGTTGGACTTTGTCAGCACTATCGTAGGCCTGTAGAATACCTCAACAAGACGGGAAGCAACGATTCCCACAACTCCCTTATGCCAGTCCGGATTATAGACAACGGTAGATTTCTTCCCTTCGAACTCAGGAAGATTCTGCACCATCTTGATAGCCTCGCGGGTGATCTCCTTGTCGACGCTCTTACGCTCGTTGTTGTGAACGTTGATCTCGTCTCCTATCTTCTTTGCATCGGCATCGTTACGGGAAATGAGCAGGTCCACGGCGGTTCGCCCGGACTCCATTCTTCCGGCCGCGTTGATTCTAGGGCCGATCTTGAAGACTATATCGTCGATGGTGATATTGTGCTTGTCAAGGCCTGAAAGCTTTATGATAGACTGCAGGCCCGTGCGAGGATTCTCGTTAAGCTGCTTGAGTCCGTAGTATGCCAAAACCCTGTTTTCACCTGTGATAGAGACCAGGTCTGATGCGATACTTACCACCAGCAGATCCAGCAGGTCGAGCACTTTTGACCTCTCGATGCCGTATTTGTGAGCGTACGCTTCGGCCACCTTGAAACCGACTCCGCAGCCGCTCAGATCGTCAAACGGATATTTGCTGTCCTCACGCTTAGGATCGACCACTGCAAGTGCCGGAGGAAGCTCGGCGTCAGGAAGGTGGTGGTCGCAGATAATCACGTCTATACCGAACTCCTTGGCGCATTTAACTTTCTCGATGGCCTTGATACCGCAGTCCAGGGTTATGATCAGAGAATAGCCGTGTTCGTGCGCCCAGTCGATGCCTTTGTACGAGAGTCCGTAACCTTCGTCGTACCTGTCAGGAATGTAATACTCCATCTTGGCGTTGACATTGGTCAGGAAAGTGTACAGAAGCGCAACGGCGGTGGTGCCGTCCACGTCATAGTCTCCGTAGATAAGGATTTTCTCTTTGTTCTCCACCGCAGAATGGATACGCTCTACGGCATTCTCCATATCGGGAAGGAGGAACGGATCGTGCAGCATTGACATATCCGGCTTGAAGAACTCCATAGCCTCCTCGTATGTAGTGATACCTCTCTGCACAAGAAGGTTGGCCAAAACCTGGTCAATACCTACTTCCTGAGCAAGCTGACGCACCAGAGCGGGGTTACCCGACTCCTTCACAATCCATTTTTTCTCTACAACGGGAGTCATAACGAGCAAAGTTACTGTTTTTATTTCATTATTTTAGCTTTGCAAGAAAAAATAAGCTAATTTTGTGCCAAATAGAACAGTTTAAATTATGGAATTATTGGACCTCAACGAACAAGAAGCTAACCGCCGCAATTCTCTAAAACAGATTCAGGAACTCGGCATAAACCCTTATCCCGCACCGGAGTACCCTATCAATACTACCGCCGAAGAGATAAAACAGGGATATAACGATGAGATTCACAATTTCAATGACGTTGTCATCGCCGGCAGAATAATGAGCCGCCGTATTATGGGCGCCGCTTCATTTATCGAGCTGCAGGACTATACCGGCAGAATCCAAGTCTACATCAAACGCGACGAGATATGCCCGGGCGAAGACAAGACTCTGTATAACACTGTTTTCAAGAAACTTCTCGACATAGGTGACATAATCGGCATCACAGGCTACGCCTTCATCACACAGACAGGCCAGCTCTCGGTTCACGCCAAGACCCTTACCGTTCTGAGCAAGTCCCTCAGAGTGCTACCTATCGTCAAAGAGAAGGACGGCGAAGTGTAC
>JAGDBY010000014.1 GCA_017958765.1 Bacteroidales bacterium
TCTTTCTCGAGCTGACCATCTCCTCCAGCAGAGGATTGTCGGCATTGTAGAACACAACTCCTCCGTGAGCTGATACCCAGTCGTACAGCTCCCCTTTGGTCTTTTTGACCCCTTCCAGGCTTCCGAAACCTTCCAGATGAGCCGCACCGACATTAGTCACCAGGCCGAAGCCGGGCTGAGCCAGTTTCACCGAGTCGTTGATCTCACCCGGATGGCTCGCTCCCATCTCCACAACTGCTATCTGATGTGAGGCGTTCATTCTCAGCAAAGTGAGAGGAACCCCGATATGATTGTTCAGATTACCTTCTGTGCAGAGAGTGTTGAATTTGGCGCTGAGAACGGCGTTAACAAGCTCCTTTGTGGTGGTCTTGCCGTTCGTGCCGGTAATACCCAGAACTGGAATGTCAAACTGTTCTCTGTGATATTTGGCCAATTCCCTCAGGGTATTCAAAGTGTCATCCACCAGGATGAAGCGGCCGTCAGCATTCTCCGGCAAACGGCTTACCACGGCATATTCTGCCCCTGAAGCCACAGCCTGCTCAGCGAAATCGTTACCGTCAAAATTCTCCCCTTTAAGAGCGAAGAACATCACTCCCGGTTCAATCTTACGGGTATCGGTGCTGACCCCTTTGCAGGAGAGAAATAATTTATGAAGACTCTTTATATCCATTTCTATTGTTTTCCTGTAGAGCCGAAGCCTCCCTGGCCGCGGACTGACTCTGTAAGACTTTCAACCTCAACCCATTCCACTTTCTCAAAACGGGCAACCACCATCTGTGCGATCCTCTCGCCCGGATTGACGGTAAAAGGCTCTTTGGAGAGGTTGATCAGGATAACCTTCACCTCTCCGCGGTAGTCTGCGTCGATGGTGCCCGGAGCGTTAGCCACGGATATCCCGTATTTTGCAGCCAGACCGCTTCTGGGCCTAACTTGAGCCTCATATCCTTGCGGAAGCTCTATGAAGATGCCTGTAGGAATCAGGGCCCTCTCGAGGCTTCCCAATACTATAGGTTCTTCAATATTTGCCTTTAAATCCATTCCGGCTGAGAATTCGGTAGCGTACTGAGGAGCCGGATATTTAGATTGATTAACTATTTTGACTTTCATAACGAATAGGTTTTCTAAACAGAGTAAGCCATATTATCAGGGTATAGCACCCCAGCAGCACCGTACTTACGGCCATCTTAGGCCAGAATGCCAATTCAGGCAGTAACAGAGAGCCTCCGTAGATAGCCAGCGCGAAAACTATGGAGAATATTATTCTCCCCCACCTGTAAGGTATCGGATAGTATTTATTCCCGAGAATCAGGCTTATTATCATCATCACCAGATAGCTTGCTACGTGGCCCCAGGCAGCGGCATAGTAAGAATACTTAGGCATAAACAGCACGTTTACCGCTATTGTGACCGCCAGACCCGCAAGGGTAATCCACACTGCATAACCCGTCTTTCCGGAAAGCTTGTACCACATACTCACGTTGAAGAGCATTCCGAGCAGCACATAGGCGAAGAGCATTATAGGGGTGATGGCCAGTCCCTCTCTGAAATTGCGCCCCAGCATAAGCCCGATAGCGTCAATGTAGAGCATCACAAACAGGAATCCGAACATGCAGAAAGCCACGAAATAGGTCATCACCTTAGAGTACATCTCTTTGTTCCCCTTCTCCCTTTCTCTCTGGAAGAAGAACGGCTCTGCGGCATATCTGAACATCTGCACGAACAGGGACATAATCACGGCTATCTTGACTCCCGCCTGATAGACTCCGAGGTCAGCCCTCCACATTATCGGATCTGCATTCATAAATCTCATCAGGATTCTGTCCAGAAAGTCATTCAGAACTCCCGGAAGACCTGCTATCATCAGAGGCAGAGAATAGAGCATTAGAGGCTTCCATATCGCCTTGTCAATCTTAGGAGAAAGACGCAGCAGCTCGGGAATCAATAGCACCACACATACAATGCAGCTCACCAGAATACCGAAGATCGCATATGTAAAGTCCGGTGTCGGACTGATAAACCTCAGCAGGAATGTATCCGGATGTGAAGCGGCGAATTTCGGGAAGGTAAGATAGAGCAACAGGTTGGTACCCAGCTCGGTGAGAATCTTCAAAGTCTTAATGACGGCAAATTTAACCGCTTTGTGCTCATATCTGAGACGGGCGAACACAATGGCTGTAACGCAGTCGATAAGCAATATCGCCGCTACATATATTATAATGTTGGAGAATCCCTGATATCCCAACGATGTCGATATGTTTCC
Organism: Bacteroidales bacterium; assembly: GCA_017958765.1. Lineage (GTDB taxonomy): Bacteria > Bacteroidota > Bacteroidia > Bacteroidales > UBA932 > Equibacterium. The sequence continues at coordinate 2,261 of JAGDBY010000014.1, forward strand.
TGAGAAACAGGTGACGCCGATAAAGAACAGCAGACAGACAATTCCCACGGTAGAGAATGCGCTGGAGAAAACGCTGTCCGGCTTTATATTCTCCTTGCTGGCAAAGCGGAA
>JAGDBY010000087.1 GCA_017958765.1 Bacteroidales bacterium
CAGTACATATGGTTCATCTGGTAGTCGAAGAAGAAGCGGAGGTTGTCCTTGAAGTAAGGCATCTTGTTGGTGCGACGTTCTCCGTTGGACATCACCACGGTATTGGTCTTGTAGCGCCCCTCAGTGTAGTATTCGTAGAAATTGGTGTGGGCTTCGCTCTGGCTGCTCCACATTCTCGGGAAGAACATTTTGGCTCCGGCAGGATAGTCTGCTGTCAGAGGAGAAGGGGCTTTCACGTATTTGCCGTCCAGAGGGGTGTAGTAAGAGCCCTCCTTCGCCTCATAAGTCGAGGTAAAGGCCTGTCCGTAGATGATAGGGTTGGAGCCGTACTGCTCTCTGGCCAGATAGCGGGCCAGAGTGTAAGGGTTGTCAGGCTGATACTCGTTGGTAGGGGTATTGGCTGAAGCCCTGATGATGACTACGGCGAATGCAGAATAACCTATTATTATGGTAGTCAGGCAGAGGGTTACCGTGTGGGCGATAACCTTCCCTTTCGCTCTGAACCGGTACATTGCAAAGAAGAGCAGGGCGAAGAGGATCAGCATGAATACTGTCGCGCCGCTGTTGTAGCCGAGCCCAAGTCCGTTTACGAATATTCTGTCTATAAATCCCAGTATCTTAGGGAGATAAGGGATAATTCCGAAGAGAATTACAGCTACCGGCAGAGCTGAAAGGCAGAGCACCAGGAAGTTCTTGCCGAGTGAGATATTCTCGTTTTTATGCTTTTTGTAGTAGTAGATGAATACGATAGGAGGTATCGCCAGAAGGTTGAGAAGGTGCACTCCGATAGAGAGACCCATCAGGAAGCTGATCAGGACGATCCACCGGTCGGCATAGAGTTCCTGCTCTTCTTCCTCCCATTTGAGAATTGCCCAGAAGACAATTGCCGTGAGGAGGGACGACATAGCGTACACCTCGGCCTCGACGGCGGAGAACCAGAAAGTATCGGAGAAGCAGTATGCCAGGGATCCCGCCGCGCCGGCCCCCATAAGGGCCACCACATTGGCCGTGTTGAGCTCTTTTCCGCTCTTCTCAAGCAGTCTGCGTCCGAAATGGACGATAGTCAGAAACAGGAAGAAGATTGTGAGCCCCGAGCATACGGCCGACATACAGTTTACGGCTGCAGCTGCGTGTTCACCGTCGGTAAACAGCGTGAAAATGCGGGCGAAAAGCTGGAAAACCGGGTTTCCCGGAGGGTGTCCCACCTCCAGTTTATATGAAGAGGCTATAAATTCTCCGCAGTCCCAGAAACTTGCGGTTGGTTCTATTGTGGCCAGGTAAACGAAGCACGATATAGCCAGAATTATGACGGCCACCGTACGGTTTATCCGGTTGAAGGTCTTCTTTTCCATTCTCTGATACTATTTATAGAATTACAAATTTATTAATCTTTTTTTTATAGCTAAATTTGTGATGATGAAAAACGATTGGAAACAGAGGTTGAACGTAGTTTATTCTACGAATCCCGATTTTAAATACGATACTTTTGAGGAAGATGATTCGCAGGAGACTCTCCCTGCGGAGCGTCAGAGTCTGATCGTCGCCATCGACCGGAAAAGCCGCGCCGGAAAGCAGGTTACTCTGGTGAAAGGATTCGTGGGGAGCGACGAAGACCTCAGCTCTCTTGCCAAGCTGCTCAAGACCAAATGCGGGGTAGGAGGGACGGCCAAGGACGGCGAGATCCTGATTCAGGGTGATTTCAGAGACAAGATTGTGGACATTCTTTTGAAAAACGGCTATAAAGCCAAGAGGGGCAACTGATTTTGGAGGAATTCTTTCATAGCGTCGCAGAGTGTTGGCCGGGCAGCGTTCTTCATGAATTCTCCCAGAACGGAGCTGTCTATGAGCCATATTCTCACGACTGGTGGCTGGTCGGTGCCGCACTTGTCACTTTTCTCCTCTTCCTTGTTTTCTTCAACCAGGTGATAGCGGCAGTCTCCACCTCGTTCTCAGTTTTCTTCAGCGGGATGTCTCCCAAAAACTGCTATAAGAACCAGTACACCACCTCTACGGTCAATCTGACGACCATCATAGCCTTGCTTGCCATCGATCTGGTGGTCTATATGACGGGATTATCCTCTCTCTCGTTCTTTTTTATACCGGTCAGCCTGATAGCCCTTATATTGATAAGATATCTGATCTGCGGACTGTTCATCTGGCTTAGGGGAAATGCCGAGATGTGGAGAATGGTGAAGGCGGTCTCGAAGGTGTCGATAATTGTCTGCGCAATCCTCCTGATACCCGTCATAATTCTCCGCTATTTTATCCCGCCTGACGTGTCAGTTTTTATCAAGTGGTACACTTTGGCTATATTTTGTATCGTTTATTTGATCTACATAGTAAAATCTGTCAAAATTTTATACACTTCCGGTTGCTCATTATTTTTTTTGTTTTTGTACCTTTGCGCCCTCGAATTCTTACCAATAGGATTTTTTGTTAGCGCTTTTGTAAGGTTATGAGTGTACTAGACGGAAAGAAATTGCTTATTGCCCAGCCAGCCCCGCAGAACGGCTCACCGTACCACGAACTGGAAAGTAAGTATAAACTGAAAATTGATTTTAACCCTTTCTTCAAAGTAGTTCCCGTTTCACTTAATGAGTTCAGAGAACAGAGAGTCGGTTTCAATGACTACTCTGCGATTGTATTTTCTTCACGCACGGCTATAGATGCGTTTTTCCACATAGCCGAGCAGACCAGAACCGTCATCCCTGACACTATGAAATATTTCTGCCAGAGTGAGGCGATCGCCCTCTACCTTCAGAAATACATTGTCTACAGAAAGAGAAAAATATTCTTCGGCGCAGGCACTTTCGCATCACTGCTTTCAACTATCACCACAAAGCACAAGAACGAAAAGCTGCTAATCGTGTGCACCGACGCCCTGAAGCCTGCCACTGAGAAGGCATTCAAAGACGCCAAGCTGAATTTCGGAAGCGTGGTCCTTGTTAAAACCGACAACTGCGACCTTTCAGGTTTAGATTTGGACAAATACGGGATGATAGTTTTCTACAGTCCGTCCGATGTGAAGTCATTGTTGGAGAATTTTCCTAACTTTAGCAAAGAAAACATTTTGTTTGCAACTTACGGGGCTAACACTGCAAAGGCGGCAAAGGATGCAAACCTCGCTGTAGAGATAGAAGCTCCTACTCCC
>JAGDBY010000015.1 GCA_017958765.1 Bacteroidales bacterium
AACGTGCATAGCCTCAGTATGTTCGATGACCAGATACGCCCCTTTCTTTAAAGAAACCACCTTTCCGAAAGAGCCTTTGATCTGTTTTGTCACATTGAAGTGATCGAAGATAGGCTCATCTCCCTTGTAGTAGTGGACTATTTTGTCGAGTTCGGGAGTGATGGTGGTGATATATTCGTGAACCTCCTCGCAGATAGCCTCGTCATTAACGAAAATATTTGTGAAGGAGTCGTTCAGAAGGTCACGGAGAATGGTGGTAGTCCTGCTGTTCTCGGAGAATAGCAACTGAATTGTATCAGGACGGGACATTTTATCCCAGGAAGACTCCCACTTGTTGATCAGCGACTTGAGCTCGGCGTCCAGCACGGCAGCCTTCTTCCCTTCGGCAGCTGTACGCATAATAACTCCGTAGTTAGGAGGCACAATGCTGTAGATCAGCCTCTCGAGGCGCTTGCGCTCTTCTTTGGAAGTGATTTTGGCCGAGATGCTGATCTTGTTGGAGAACGGCAGCAGGACCACGTTGCGGCCCGCTATCGAGATCTCGGCTGTAAGGCGGGAGCCCTTCGTAGAGATAGGCTCTTTTACAATCTGCGTTACGATCGGCTGTCCCGGAGAGAGATAGTCGGATATCCTCCCCTCTTTAGGGAGAATCTCGTCGATAGGTATCTTCTCATAGGTTGCCTTTTTGTCAGATGACGAGGAGACCTTTTTCAGGAATTTGTCAAAAGATGTAAAGTTGAAACCCAGATCGAGGTAATGGACGAAAGCCTCTTTTTCATCTCCGATATCGACGAAAGCCGCATTTAAGGAAGGGATGATCTTCTTGACCTTGCCCAGATAGACGTCTCCTACAGAGAAGCTCTTCCCTGTGTTGGATTCTTTGTTAAGCTCAATCAACCGATGGTTTTCGAGGAGGGCGATAGAGACCTCGGCCGGATTTACGTCAATGATTAGATCTTTCTCCATTTACGGCGCAAATATAGTCAAATAAAACGAAATGAGGATGAACGAAACCGTCATCCTCATACATCAAAATAGACTATTTCTTTTTGTGTCTGTTTCTGCGCAAACGTTTTTTACGTTTGTGCGTTGACATTTTATGTCTTTTTCTTTTTTTACCGCTTGGCATAATATCCTAAATTTTAATGTTATTTCAAGTTCTTAACCTGATCTGCGAAAGATTTAGAAGGCTTGAAAGCAGGAATTTTGTGTGCTGCGATAGTAATAGTCTTGTTTTTAGAAATGTTTCTTGCAGTTTTCTGAGAACGTTGTTTAACGATAAAACTACCAAAACCACGAATGTATACATTGTTTCCTTTAATCATTGAACACTTTACAGTATCCATGAAAGATTCTACAACACTTTGAACAGCCAATTTCTCAAGGCCTGTTTCTTTAGCAACGTTGTTAACGATATCAGCTTTAGTCATGATTGAAAATTTTATTATTTATGTTGATTATCAATAGTTTCCGATTATTATCTACGGACTGGCAAAATTAAAGTATTATGTTTCAATATTCAAATTTTTTTGCATAATTTTTTTGTTATTAGATAATTGCAACATTTGGCACAATGATTGACATATTAATGACACGTATGAATTATCGTATCATCACGATAAAAAACTGACAAATTGACACAATATGAGAGACAACTATTTTCTGGGGCCCGAAAGTGAAGTGAATATTATACCTGTAATGGATTTGGACCCTATACAAAGAATTAAAGATGATCAGATGCCTGAAGTGTTGCCGATTCTGCCTCTTCGCGGTGCCGTTTTATTTCCGGATACAGTAATTCCAATTCCTGTCAGAAGAGAGAAATCCCTTCAGCTGTTGAATGAAGCATATAGGTCTAACAAGCTCATCGGTGCTGTAACTCAGAGAGATAACAAAGTGGACTACCCTACCGCCGATGATCTGTTCGAGATAGGTACTCTTGGCAGAATTGTCAAAATGATAGAACTGCCAAACGGACCGACCACTGCCATCGTGCAGGGTGTAAAGCGTTTTACAATCAACGCCATCGACATTGTGGATCCTTACATAATGGCTCAGGTAAGCTATATCAACGACATTTACCCTGAGGCCAACGATCCCGATATGCAGGTGCTTGTGGACGGCATCAAGAGCGCCGCTCTCCACATTATCAAGTTCACCCACAATATCTCAAGCGAGTCCAGCTACGCTATCAAGGATATCGAGGACCACTCTTTCCTTATCAACTTCGTGGCCACTACCATCGAAGTGGAAAACCCTCTGGAGAAGATCGAACTGCTCCGCCTTGACAAGCTCAAAGAGAGAGCCATAAAGCTTCTGGAGCTTCTTGACAAACAGACGGAACTGCTCAAGATCAGAGAGGATATTCAAAAGAAGGTAAAGAATGAGATCGAGCAGCAGCAGAGGGAGTACTACCTCAACAATCAGCTGAAGACAATTCAGGAAGAGCTGGGTATGAACTCCTCTGACGACGCTTCCAAACTGAGAGAGAAAGCGAAGGACAAAAAATGGCCTGAGAGGGTTGCAGCAGCATTCGAAGAAGAACTGGGCAAATTGGAGAGGATCAATCCGAGCTCTCCAGACTACAATATCCAGTATTCTTATCTGCAGTATCTTCTGGAGCTTCCTTGGGATGAGACCACTGAGGATAATCTGGATTTGAAGAACGCCCAGACGGTTCTCGACGAAGATCACTACGGACTGGATACAGTCAAAGAGAGAATAATAGAGTACCTAGCGGTGCTCAAGCTGAAAGGCGATATGAAGTCACCTATTCTGTGCCTCTACGGCCCTCCGGGAGTCGGCAAGACATCCCTCGGCAAATCCATTGCCAGGGCGCTGGGACGTAACTACGGCAGAATCTCCCTCGGAGGACTCCACGACGAGTCGGAAATCAGGGGACACCGCCGTACCTACATAGGTGCGATGCCGGGACGTATTATCCAGACAATCAAGAGAGCCGGAAGCTCCAACCCTGTCATAGTTCTCGACGAGATTGACAAAGTCACTGAGGATTTCCACGGCGACCCTGCGTCAGCCCTTCTGGAAGCTCTTGACCCTGAGCAGAATACGGCATTCCACGACAATTATCTTGACTTGGATTACGACCTGTCGAAGGTTCTCTTCATCACCACTGCGAATAACATCGGCACAATCCAGCCGGCCCTTAGGGACAGGATGGAGATGATAAACGTGTCAGGCTATCTGGCAGAGGAAAAAGTGGAGATTGCCAAGAAATATCTTATCCCTAAACAGATTAAAGAGCACGGACTTACAGCCAAAGACCTGAAACTGGGCAAGGCCGAAC
>JAGDBY010000088.1 GCA_017958765.1 Bacteroidales bacterium
AAGGATCAACTGACCGACGGCACCGTCGGCGACATTCTCAAAACGCACAATATTTATGCCGTAATTCTTGCCGGATTCCTGCTGATGGTTCCCGATTACCTTATCAGAAAATACGACGGGAGAATAATAAACATTCATCCCGCGCTTCTCCCTGCCTACGGTGGCAAAGGAATGCACGGGATGCACGTTCATAACGCTGTTGTGGCTGCCGGAGAACGTGAGAGCGGAATCACCGTTCACGTGGTGGACGAGCTGTACGATCACGGTAAAACCATTTTCCAAGCTCGCTGCAAAGTGGAGCCGACAGACTCACCGGAAGACGTCGCAGCCAAAATCCACCTTCTCGAACAGGCTTATTTCCCTCAGGCGGTGGACGGCTACCTGCAAACTCTTATTTAAGTTCCTCCAGTTTGTAAGTACGGGAGCCTAAGCCCAGTTTCTCTGCATATTCCAGAGCATATTCTCCGTTGAGATCCTTAATCTTCTTCTGAAGAGCAGCTTTGCCCTTACCTGAAGCTTTTGCCAGAAGGTCAAGGCAAGCCTGATCCAATGCGACAGGGTCTGTGCTGGCCAGAATACCGATGTTGTCAACAGAAGGAGCTGCAGGATTTGACATATAGTCGCTGTCCACAGAGATATCTTTCATAACCACGAAGTAGAAAATCTTGCCTTTGTAGTTCTTGGCAACGATGTCTGCGCCCTCTACCATTGTCTCGATAATGTCTTTCTGAGAAGCCTTGTTGTCAAGAGCAGTGTTAGGATCGGTAGATTTGCCCCCTGTAACTACAGCAGCCTTACCTTCGCGTGAAGCGTATCCGAAGCCCATATTGGCCAGAGAACCCTCGAATCCGAAGAGCTCGCTGCCTGTGAAGTGGCTCAGACTGAACATATAGTCGTAGTTGTGTGAAGTGTGACCTGTGAGGAACTGCCCTGCCAGGTGAGGGTATTCGCCGGTAGCTCTGATACCGCGGCTGCCGATAGCGTCCAGAATATCCACGTTGGCCACGCTGTTGTATTTGTGCTCGCGGGTAACCTTCAGGTGGTCATTGCCGGTAGTTCTTCTGCCCGGGTAGATAGAATTGCAGTCCACAATGGTACCGCAGGCCTCGTTTACGAAATCGTTGATGAAATCAGCCTTCAGATAGTTCTGTCCGTCAGGCTCGCCTGTGTTCATCTGTACGCCTACGTTGGCGATAACAGGAGCATAAGGAGCGTAAACGCTCAGCAAACCGTCAGAAGTGACGTTCTTGGTAAAATATACCACGCTCTCCTGCGCGAATGCAACTCCTGAAATGAGCATAGCAAGAATTGCAATCGATGTAAGTTTAATATTCTTCATAGTTATAGTGTTTATTGTTTTGTCAATTGCCCGTAAATATAGCAAAAATTAACGTCCCGCCCGATATTCTTTCGGAGACATCCCCGAAAAACGCTTAAAAGCAATCGAAAAATGTGCCAAATCGCTGTAGCCCGACATATAGGCCACCTGGGTGACGGAAAGGGCTTTATTGCCCAGCAAACGGGCTGCTCTGGAGAATCGTAGATCATTCAGAAGCGACAGCGGGGAGCGGCCCGTCCTCTCGCAGACTAGCCGGAAGAGATGGCCGCGGGTCATTGAAAGAGCGTCGGCTACCTTCTCCACCGAGAGGGCCCCGTCGCTGAGACACTGCTACACGGCGGCGACCACCTTCCCCAGTACGGGGCTCTTCCTGTAGGCGGCGATTCTCCGCTCGGCTCCCGCCAGAGGAGACTCTATTTTTCTTGGATTTTTCATACTATAAAGATACTTCTTTTTGTTATCTTTGTAAAGATGGGCGAGGCTTGTGACAGGGGAAGATCCTTAATGGGGAGAAGAGGGGAAGATGCGGCTCTGAAGTATCTGCAGCTCAAAGGTCTCTCTTTCAGGGAGAGAAACTGGAGATACGGTCATCTTGAGGTGGATCTCATATTTGAAGACAGCCGTTATCTGAGAATCGTGGAGGTTAAGACCCTGTCGGAGAAGGACGGATTTGACCCGAGCGTGAGCGTGACCAAGCGCAAGGCCGAAAGGCTGATCACCGCAGCCAGACACTACGCCGCAGTCCGCCGCATCACCAAGGAAGTGGTCTTCGACGTGGTCACGGTGACGGTGTGCGAAGACGGCCGGATGAGGATCAGGTACATACCCGAAGCGTTCTGGCCTATGGAGGGGAACTGGTTTACGAATTAGTCTTACAATTATTATATGGATACTAAAAACAGTTACTGCGTAATTATGGCAGGCGGAGTGGGCAGCAGATTCTGGCCCCTCAGCAGGAACTCGGTTCCGAAACAATTTCTTGATATAATCGGCGTCGGCCAGACTTTTCTCCAGATGACCGTGTCCCGATTCTCGAAAATAATTCCCCTGGAAAACATCTACGTAGTAACTTCCATCCTATATAAAGACCTCATAGAGAAGCAGATACCTCAGATACCACAAGAGAATATTCTCTATGAGCCTTACAAGAGAAACACCGCTCCGTGCGTAGCCTACGCCACATACAAGCTGTATGACAAGAATCCTGACGCCACAGTGGTGATCACCCCGTCCGACCACCTGATCATAGACGATTCCAACTTTGAGAACTGTATCAGGTCGGTGATGGAATACGCTTCCTCTCACAACGAGCTTTTCACCGTGGGAGTGCGCCCTACCACCCCTAACACCAACTACGGATACATCCAGATAGACAAGGAGAACTTCGTGGACTTGGCCGGCACCAATATGAACAAGATCAAGACCTTCACCGAGAAGCCGAATAAGGATCTGGCCAAAGTATTCTTCGAGACAGGAGAATTCTACTGGTACTCGGGTATGTTCATCTGGAACCTGAAGACCATCAAGCAGGAGCTCGAGACTCATCTGCCGGGCGTAGCCACCCTGTTTATGGCCGGAGAAGGCAA
>JAGDBY010000089.1 GCA_017958765.1 Bacteroidales bacterium
GAGGGTCTCAGACTGCTCGTAGTACAGCCTTCCGTTGGACTGCTCTATGATGCTGCGGCATATCTCAAGGCCGAGTCCTGTGCCGGAAGACTTCGTGGTGAAGTACGGCTTGAACAGGCTTGACTGATCCTTCTTGCTGACACCCGTGCCGTTATCCTCCACAGAAACTCTGTAGAATCTGTCCAGCTCAGTGAGGTGGATTAAAATCTTCCCGTTCTTGTTATTCTCCACAGCCTGAATGGCATTCGAGAGAATGTTGATGAAGGTTCTGATGATCTGTTTCTTCCTGACGTTCACGAATGCACTCTCCACGTCAGTTTCCAGGTCAATCCGGAGATTTTCCCTGGTATTGAAGAAGTTGTACTGCTCGCGGAGAATAGCGCAGAGGTCCTCGCGTGTCACGTCTTCAATATAGAATTTAGAGAATGACGAGAAGTCCTCGGCTGTTTCGGTGAGGATATTGATCTGCTGCAGGAGCGATTTGCCGGTCTCTTCAAACTTCTCTTCCCAACCCGGGGTATTCTCCTGCTTCATCTTCATAAGGAGCTGGAGATTCAGTTTCATAGGGGTGAGAGGATTCTTGATCTCGTGCGCAATCTGGCGCGCCATCTCTCTCCAGGCGCTTTCACGCTCCTGGTCGGCAAGCTGCCTTGTACTTCGCTCCAGGTTGTCCACCATATTGTTGTATGCCTCGATCAAGACTCCGAGCTCGTCGTTGTTGTTCTTGTAGTAAATGTGCTTGTTCTCGGAATCGTTCAGCTCGAAACTTGAGATCTTCTGCTTAACCTCAGTAAGCGGCTTGGAGATAGAGTTGGCCACCATTATACCGAAGAGAATGCTTGCAATCAGGATCAACAGGTAGAGGTCGACGATTGTGGCAACTGAGAGCACCGTATCCTCCTGAAGATTGGACACCGTAGTGATGAACGGGATGTTCACGATAGCCACGAGAATGCCGTCTGAGTTGAACAGAGGGGCGAAAGTGGAGAGATACTTCTTACCGGCTACCACCTCCTGAACTGTATGGCGGGAAGCGTGCTTCTTAACTATGTTGTAGAATGCCTCGTCGTTGATTCTCGAGCCCATTATGAACTGTTCGAAGATCTCCGGCTTGGTGGATCTGATCAGACGTCCGTGAGTATCGTAGATGTTTATTTCAGACTCCAGGTTGTTTGCAATCTTGTCCATAGCCTCGAAGAGCTGAGGACTGTTGATGTCATTGTACCTCATCGCGTACTGACAGAATTCTGACAGAGACGACTGTACTATCTCTATCTTGCTGTCGGTCTGGGCTTCGGAAGCCGCTCTGTTTCTTCCCAGAACGTAGTAGATTGTGCCGATACCCACGCACACCAAGGCGGCCGACAGGGAGATAATCTGCATCAGGGTGATTCTCTTCTTGAATGTATGTACCGGAAGCGCAGTGTCCGTCCTCTTCCTGAATGCGCTTGTGATAATCAGAATGATAAAGGCGCTGATAAAGAAGAGGTATGAGTAGAACAGAATGTAAGTGAATATGCCGTGACGCTCGCGAGACAGCGAGATTATCTCATCTCCGGCAATCTTGTTGATATAGAATACTCTGCCGTTATCGTAGTAGAGGTTGTAACCGTCAGCGTACTGAGCAGGATCGATGCTTACGGGGAAATTGTAGTCTCCGCTGTGAGCCGCCAGACGGGAGTTGTAGTATTTAGCGTAGGAGTAATTCTCCGGAACTGAATATCTGGAGTTCTTGTTGCCGTCGGCCGAGATAATGTCCTGGATGAGGGAGTTGGTATATTTGGACTCTATGTCCACGAACAGACGGGCAGAATTGTATGTCTGGTAGTTGAAATACGAGAAGACGCCCACATACGAAGACTTGCCGCTGTAGTTGTTCATAAAGAAGAAACTTGAGGTCGGGGCAAGCTGGGTGCCGTATTTCTGAATCTCCTCCTGATAGAAGCTGTAGCAGTCCACAGGCGGGGTGTAGAAGTCAATAATCAGCTGGGAGAGACTCTCGCAGGTAGTTACTGCCAGGTTGTACTCCGAGCCGAGGTCATACAGGTAGCGCTCCTCCAGACGGTTCTTGATCACTTCGTTTCCGCCGTTAGGCATAAAGCTCAGAAGGCCTATCAGTCTGTCGGACTGGATGGCATTCTCTATAGAGCGCAGTTTATACTCCAGGGCCAGGTCTCTCTCCACAGCCAGGTTGTTTGTGAGAACCTTATTGTTCCTTTTCTCTTTGGACAGACTGAATACCGACACCAGAGCTACCAGCGCCAGGGTGACTGCCAGTATATAAATAATAAGGTGTTTCAGCGTCAGGAAAGAGAATTTTCTGTTCCGGCGGAATGCTGCAGTCGCTATCTGAAGCAGATAGAGCAAGGCTACGGAGAGCAGAATGTAGGATATATAGCTTATGAAAGAGTATACGGTAAGGTTTGTCACCTTGAAGAGC
>JAGDBY010000090.1 GCA_017958765.1 Bacteroidales bacterium
CTCTTATAAGTTATCGTAGTTTCAGAGGATATCAGCTGACACAGTCGGAGGACAGCGATGACACCCTCTTTGCCGAGAAGGCAGCTTCTTATGAGCGTTATCAGGGAGAAAAGCTTGTAAAACGCTTCTTTGACGCATACAGTTATTACTGTCTGTGCGATGCAGTGGACAGTCACAACGTAGGGCGAGGCCGAGGAGGGGTAAAAGAGGCTTTGAAGCGCATAAAAGCCCACTGTACCGTGGTGTCAATAGATTCAGACTCCCTTTTCCCTCCGGAGGAAGGTAGAGAATGGGCAAGCTGGATTCCTGATGCTGAATACATAGTGATCAAGTCTGACTACGGTCACGACGGCTTTTTGCTGGAAACCGATCAGATTACGTCTATATTATTGAAATAGAATAAAATGCAGGTACTTAAATTTGGAGGAACATCTCTTGCCGATGCTGACTTGATGGAGAGTGTAGTCAGGATAGTGGAAAAGGCGCTGGAAGAGGATAGGACAATAGTTGTTTGCTCGGCAATAGCCGGCTGTACTGATAAACTGATAGAGATCGGAGGTCTGGCTGCAAAGCAGGATACAGAATATGTCTTAGAGTTGGAGAAACTCAAAAAGAGACATACGGACATCGTAGAAAAACTGCTCCCTCCAGGATATCAGCACAAGACCCTGAAACAGGTAAATTCTCTCTTCGAAAGGTTGGGAGAAAAGGCTCAGGGAGTCTTTCTGCTGGGCGAACTGTCGGCCCCCAGTCTGAGCGCGATACAGAGCTACGGAGAGTTATTGGCAACTTGCATTTTAAATGATAAGCTACAGTCACTCGGACTTATTGCCAAAGTGCTGAATTCTCAAGACTTAGTTCTTATTAAAAGCAATACCGTAGATACGGAAGTAACTTTTTCAAACATTAGAAAGGCGGTCGAAGATCAGCCTCATACAGAGCTCTTTTTAGTGCCCGGTTATATAGGCAGAGACAGTGCTAACAGAGCGGCTACTTTGGGTCGTGGGGGATCAGATTATACCGCTTCTATTTTCGCTGCCGGTCTCCATGCAAGGAAGGTAGAAATATGGACTGACGTGCCGGGCATTATGACCGCTGATCCTAAAGTAGTCCCCACCGCAAAACCAATCGCGCACATCTCTTACAGAGCGGCGCAGGAACTTTCGCATTTCGGAGCGAAGGTAATATACCCTCCGACAATACAACCAATTGTAAATGAGGGCATTCCAATTTTTGTAAAGAATACTTTCAGTCCCGGAGATCCAGGCACCCAAGTGGAGAAAAATCCTCCTAAATCGGGTGAAGGGGTAGTCGGCATCGCCCATTCAGAAGGGATCTCTCTTATCTCCCTGGAGGGGAGCGGAATGGTAGGTGTCCCGGGCTTCAGCTCAAGACTCTTCGACGCCCTGGCAAAAGAAGGGATAAATATAATTCTGATCACTCAGTCTTCTTCGGTCTATTCTATGTGCATAGCTATTTCCGACAAGGATGCTGACCGTGCCAAAAAGGCTGCAGATGAGGTATTTGCATACGAGATTTCACTGGGCAAGCTCAACCCTCTGAAGGTCGAAAGCACGAAATACTCCATTGTGTGCCTTATCGGCGATCACATCTCGGGCAACAGCGGAACTACCGGCAGAATGCTCGCGGCTCTGGGGCGTCACAGCATCCCTGTAAGAGCCACCGCTCAGGGATCATCTGAGAGAAATATCTCTGTGATTGTCCCTTCAGTGCAAGTGCACGAGGCAATCAGAGCCATTCATCACGAGTTCTTCGACCGCTTCACTGACAGGGTTATTCCTCTGTTTGTGGCAGGTTACGGCCGAGTAGGGAAGGCCCTGATAGAGATGCTCCGCGACAATGCGGCATCTATAGCCAAGCGTTCCGGTAAGGAGTTGAGAGTGTGCGGAATAGCACGTAGCAAGAAGTATGTTATAAATACCGAGGGGATCGACCTTTCTAAGGCTGCCGAACTTATAGAGAACGGCTCGACTGGCTCGTACATAGATGCTCTCAGCTCGCTCTCTCTGGAGAATCCTATCTTCGTGGACTGCACTGCCAGTGAGGAGACTGGCTTCCGCTACCCTGATCTTTTCGGGAGCGGATTCAGCGTTGTGGCCTGCAACAAGATTCCATTCTCAGGAACTTACGCCCAGTTCAGAAACCTCCAGAAAGAGGCTAAGAAGGCGGGAGTGTCATTAAGATATGAGACTACGGCAGGGGCAGCCCTTCCTATTCTCGTCACGCTGGACAGAGTGCTTCAGTCCGGAGACAAACTTGTCAAAATGGAGGCGGTTCTGTCGGGAACGCTCAATTATCTTCTGGATAATTACCAAGGCGAGGGATGGGATGAATTGGTAGAAAGCGCTCACAGAAACGGCTACACTGAGCCGGACCCGTCCATCGACCTCTCCGGCAAGGACGTTCTTCGCAAGATACTGATTCTCAGTCGTCAGGCAGGTATTCATCTGGAGGAATCACAGGTACAGCTTGAAGCTATTCCGGCTGATATAGCGGACAGATACAAGGGCGCAAAAAAGGCCGGAAAGAAGCTCCGTTATGTCGCTTCCGTAGATGCCGGAGGTCACGCCAAAGTCGGCCTTGAAGAGGTCGGACCGGACAGCCCTCTCTATGCCCTGAAAGGTACTGACAATGCAGTTCTCATCACTACCGGAGACTATCCTTCTCCGATGTTGATTCAAGGAGCGGGAGCCGGCACGAGACAGACAGCCGGGGGTCTTCTGAACGACATTTTGCTCTCATTGTATCGATAAAAACATTTTGCAGATAGAGGATTAATGATTATATTTACAAGTTATTATACGCGTAAAGTGCCGTCACGGGATGTGACAGGCATCCGCGAAGCGCACCCTGACCGCAAGGTCTTGTAAACCAAATAGATAAAAATCATTACCATCATATGAAAGGCATAGTCCTCGCCGGAGGCTCGGGCACAAGACTGTTCCCGATAACGAAAGGAGTCAGCAAACAGCTCCTTCCGATCTACGACAAGCCGATGGTTTATTACCCTATCAGCGTGCTGATGCAGGCAGGAATTAGGGATATTCTGATTATTTCCACACCACAAGATTTACCGGGATTCAAGCGTCTTCTGGGAGACGGCAGCGACTACGGCGTAAGTTTCAGTTACGCAGAGCAGCCGAGCCCGGACGGACTGGCGCAGGCATTCATTATCGGCGAAGAGTTCATCGGCAGTGATTCGGCCTGCCTCGTGCTGGGAGACAACATCTTCCACGGGAGCTACTTTACCCCGAAGCTCAAAGAGGCGGTAAGGGTAGCCGAGGAAGACGGCAAGGCTACGGTATTCGGCTACTGGGTGGAAGACCCTGAGCGCTACGGAGTTGCAGAGTTTGACAAGAATGGTAACTGCCTCTCGATAGAGGAGAAGCCGGCCAAGCCTAAGTCTAACTATGCCGTTGTGGGACTCTATTTCTACCCGAACAAAGTGGTGAAGGTGGCTAAGAGCATCAAGCCTTCTGCCCGCGGAGAATTGGAGATCACCACCGTGAACCAGGCCGTTCTGAAAGACGGAGAATTGAAGGTCCAGCTCCTCGGCCGCGGATTCGCATGGCTCGACACCGGCACCCACGATTCTCTGGCGGAAGCTACAAACTTCGTGGAGACCATCGAGAAGCGTCAGGGACTCAAGATCGCCTGCCTCGAAGCGATAGCGTACCGCAAAGGGTGGATATCAGAGGAGAAGATGAGGAATCTTGCCGAGCCGATGCTGAAGAATCAGTACGGCCAGTACCTTCTCAAGGTGATCAGGGAGATGAAAGAGGATATCAATTCAGACACTTTCGAAAATCAACTTTATAATACTTAAAACTCTCTTTTTCCGACAGAACATGCAATACGACAAAGCGATTATCATAACAG
>JAGDBY010000091.1 GCA_017958765.1 Bacteroidales bacterium
ATAATTTCTCTGTTTCTAATTAAGTTTTGCAAGCGCCGAGAGCTGCCCGCGGACCTTGTCCCCTATCTTTACCAGGATTTCAGCATCCATCGGGACGAAGATATCCAGACGGGAACCGAACTTTATAAAGCCGGCCTCAGAAGCCTGAACCGCATCGTCGCCCTGATCTGCATAGCACACGATACGTCTTGCAACGATCCCGGCAATCTGCCTGAACATAACTTCGGCGCCGTTGTTTGTCTTGACAACTACGGTAGTATGTTCGTTCTTGACAGAAGACTTCGGTAGGAATGCGAACAGGTACTTGCCCGGGTGATATTTATAATAGGATACCAGGCCTCCCACAGGGAACCAGGTAATATGTACGTTGAAGAAAGAGAGGAATACGGAAATCTGCCTGCACGGTCCGTTAAAGTACTCGGTCTCTTCTATTTCTCTGACATTCACCACTTTGCCGTCAGCAGGAGAGATGACCAGACTCTCATCCAGATTAGGGGTGCGCTCCGGTATTCTGAAGAAGTAGAGAATGAAGACCGACATAAACAGGGCAACCGAGGTGATGACAATCTTAGTGGTGTCCTTGTCACCCCACAGCCATATAGCAATAGCCACGGCAACCCAAAGAATCAGGTTCGCCAGGATTATCCTCCTACCCTCTTTATGTATCTTAATTCTACTCATCAAATTATCGATAAGAGTTTCAAATATACAACAATTATGGGGATAACAAACAATGCGCTGTCAAATCTGTCCATAAGACCCCCGTGTCCCGGCATAATATTTCCCGAATCCTTGACCCCGTAATGGCGCTTGATAAGCGACTCGAACAGGTCTCCGAGGGTTCCGAACAAAACTACCAAAATCGCCGCTGCAACATAATGGAGCAGCGACATCTCCACGAATGAGGTAAAGTGCAGAAAGACTGCAACGGCAAGTGTGAACAGAAGTCCGCCCCACACCCCGATCCAGGATTTCTTAGGAGAAACGCTCGGATAAAGTTTTTTACTGCCCGGCTTCTGACCGAAGGCCATCCCGAGGAGATATGCTCCGATATCGCTCATCCAAATCAACAGGAATACCATCAGGAAGTACCTCCAGGTGTATTCTCCCTGAGAATTGTACATCAAGAACGGGAGGAACATGATTGGAACTCCCACATAGAGAATCGGGAAGAGAATATATTCAGTCTTGTGCCCCGCGTCGGTCTGCTCCACAGGATTGAAAAGCAGGCAGATCAAAACTGCCGAATAAGGGATGAACAGCAGAAGCATATACTTTGCCGGCAACCCGAACTCGAGCACCGACATCAGCATCAGGAAAGAGGCTGCTACTGAGAATACCGACAGAAACCTCTCCGCCTTATATCCGGACGGAAGAGGCGACATCGCGTAATACTCGTGCAGTATTACAGAGAGGGCGAAGCAGACAATCAGACTGAAGGTGTATGCAGACAGCATTCCGCCCAGCATGATGAGTATCATCAGCAGCCCTGCGAGAGTTCTCTTTATCAGTCCTGTAGCCATTCTAATCCTGTTTTTCTTCAGTATTGTTTTCAGTTTCGGAAGTGTACTTAGAGTCTGCCAACAGCTCGTTAGGGTTTCTGCCGCCCTTTCTCGGGCGGAAGATAGCCTCCAGGTCTTCAGAGAATATCACCTCTCTTTCGAGCAGAAGGGCCGCCAGCTTGGTGAAGCCTTCATAATTCTCCTTCAATACCTGCTCGGCTGTTTTGTGAGCCTCTTCGATAAGTTTCTTGACCTCATTGTCTATAAGTTCGGCTGTCTTCTCGCTGTAAGGCTTGCTGAATCCCATCTCGGTGCGCCCTGTAGAGTCGTAATATGACATATTGCCGACCTTGTCGCTCATACCGAAATATGCCACCATAGCGTAAGCCTGCTTGGTAAGCTTCTCCAGGTCGTTCAGAGCTCCGGTTGAGATTCTGCCGTTGACAAGTTCCTCAGCCACACGGCCTCCGATAGTGGAAGCCATCTCATCCATCATCTGCTCTTTGGTGGTGAGCTGACGCTCCTCAGGCAGATACCACGCTGCACCCAGAGCCTGTCCGCGAGGGATAATCGTAACCTTCAACAGCGGATTGGCATTAGGAAGCAGCCAGCTAACGGTGGCGTGGCCGGCCTCGTGATGAGCGATGGTCTTCTTCTCTTCAGGAGAGATAATCTTGTTTCTCTTCTCCAGACCGCCTATTATACGGTCGATAGCATCCAGAAAGTCCTGCTTCTCGACAAACTTCTTATTGTGGCGGGCGGCGATAAGAGCTGCCTCGTTACATACATTTGCAATATCGGCGCCGGAGAAACCCGGAGTCTGCTTAGCCAGGAAGTCGATATCGAATCCCTCTTCAAGCTTCAGGTTGCGGAGGTGAACCTTGAAAATAGCCAGACACTCTTTCAACTCAGGCAAGTCGACTGTAATCTGACGGTCGAATCTGCCGGCACGCATCAAAGCCTTATCCAAAACATCCGCACGGTTGGTAGCAGCCAGGATGATCACACCGCTGTTGCTGCCGAAACCGTCCATCTCGGTAAGAAGCTGGTTAAGGGTATTCTCCCTCTCGTCGTTGGATGAATAGCCGATATTCTTGCTTCTCGCCCTGCCCACTGCATCGATCTCGTCGATGAAGACAATACAAGGGGCATTCTCCTTAGCCTGGCGGAACAAATCGCGGACACGTGAGGCGCCCACACCTACGAACATCTCCACAAAGTCGGAACCTGACATAGAGAAGAACGGAACGTCCGCCTCTCCTGCCACAGCCTTTGCAAGAAGGGTCTTTCCGGTACCCGGAGGGCCGACAAGCAACGCTCCTTTAGGGATTTTTCCGCCCAGGGCTGTATATTTCTTAGGATTTCTGAGGAAGTCCACTATCTCCATCACCTCAACCTTGGCCTCCTCCAAGCCCGCTACATCCTTGAATGTAACCTTGTGCTCTGATTTCTTCTTGTCATACATCTTGGCCTGAGACTTACCCACGCTGAAGATTCCTGAACCCGGAGCTCCTCCGCCTCCGCCCATATTGCGCATCGGCCTGAAGAAGAGCAGGTAGAAAACAAGAAACATTATAGGGATCAGAAGCCAGTCCATAAACTTGAGCCAGTTATTGACATGCTCCTCCACCAGAACCTTGAACTGGGCATCCTCGTCGACATTCTCAAGAATGGATGCAAATTCAGCCTCCGGATCGAAATTTTCCGATACCAGAAAGTAGAACTGAGGGCCTGCCTTAGGGGCTGAGCCGCCGAAGATATTGTCATATTTTGACAGGCTGTCAGGCTTGATGTAAATCTCTCCTTTGTAAGTATTTCTGACGAAAACCAGCTTCTCGACATCGCCGCTGACCAGCATATTGGCGCTGACATCCAGCCACTCCTTCTTCTGAGGCTGCGGTGCTGCCGAAACACGCCACATATAGACCAGTCCGGCCAGAAGGACCAGGTAGAACCAGAACATGGTGTTCATTACCGGTCTCTTCTTATTATTGCTATTGTTTGTTCCTTTCGGTTTGTTCTGTTCGCTCATAACTTATTTATTATTCGTCAATGACTACGCGCTGAGCGTCCGCCCATAAATCTTCCAGACGGTAGAAATCTCTGTACTCGCTTTTGAAAATGTGAACGACGATGTTCGAGTAGTCGAGAATAATCCACAGGGCATTTCCGCGCCCCTGGCCTCTCAGAAGCTTTCTTGAGCAATGCTCCATCATTTTTTCCTCGACATTCTCACAGATTGCAGAAACCTGTGTGGTGGAATCGGCATTGCATACAATGAAAAAATCGGTGATTGCAGTTCCGATTTTCCTCAGGTCCAGACATACTACATCGCTCGCTTTCTTCTCAAGCATAGCATCAACGACTGTCTTTATCTCTTTTTTCTCAGTTTTATTAAGCATAATATCTTATATTAGCAGCAAATATACTGCAAAATCTCAGCCAAGTACTAAAACGGGTATAAAGTTATGAATATTATATGGTTTAACGAACTCGATTCCACCAACAACGCTATAATAAATGACAAAATGTCACTTGAAGACAAAACCGTCTACGCTACGGTCAGTCAAAC
>JAGDBY010000092.1 GCA_017958765.1 Bacteroidales bacterium
AAACGGGAAAAACAGCGAGAATGTCCCCCACTATTACTATTTCTCCCCAAAGACGGAAGCTTTTCAGGAAGCCACGCTGTATACCGGCATAGCGCACAGCATTCTTCACGAATTTATAGAGCATTTCAAAAAGAATCCTGATTCTAAAGCCAGAATCTTCATTGCTTCCAAGGCCGGCGCCAAACACCTGACATATTCTTACAACGGAGAAACTATTCTTGACCTGCTTAAGCAACTTAAGGGAAAGGTCCAGTTCAACACAAGCGTCTCTATTATGCCTACTGAGTTCAGAGACATTCTGGAACCTTTTGCCGCACCTATTTCTGAGCGGCTTGCTGCGGTAAAATTATGTCAGGACAATCTGATTCCTGCAAATTCCGCTCTAGTTCAGCCGATAATAACCCCTTACCTTACCGACAATCATATCAAAGAGTTTTTTGATATGCTCCACAATGCCGGTATTGTCAATTACAAGCCGGAGTTTCTCACCGCCTGCGTTGAGAATCTTTCTATGCTCGGGCAGTACTTAGGGTACTTTGACAAAGCCTTGGAGAAACAGCTGTATGAGGATTACCTTCGACCGGAGAATGCAGACCACAGGAAGCAACGCGGCCGTACCGCCCCTTCCCGTGAGTTGAGTATTGCCAATATCCGTAAGATGATGGCCTACACAGATACCCTGGGAATGAGCATAAGCATCTGCTACTGGGTACGTATGCAGCTTGGTATAACCCCGGAAATGATTCCTATTATCAATAGAAACGGGTTTCAATGCCTTGGATACCAAAGCAAACTGTTTAAATAATGTACAGGGATTTAGCATCCTACTACCTCCGCTGGTATCACGAGAAGCCGATGGTGATTTGTTCATCACGGCGTGATGAGCTACGCACGCTGCACACCATTTTGATGAAGTGCATCTCCCATTTTATTTCACACTGGAGAGACTATCTGCAATTGGGAGAGAAAGAGACTGCTATTCTCGAAGAACAGAGTCTCTTCCCTTTCAGGGCCGGCACATTTCGTCCCGACTACCTTGTAGAACAGGATAATTCTCTGAGACTCTGCGAGATTACTTCAAGATTCTTTGCCCACGGCATTTTTATGTCGCAGTTTTCACATTTGTTTGCCGAACGCTTTATGTCCCGATTCCCCAACGAAATATGGGAAGATTCTTTTGACAGAATGATGGATAAAATGCTCGCTATAACGGAAGGACGCAAGCGTATCTTTGTGTTCAAAAGTGCGGACAAGACCGGCGAGATAGCATTGTATAAAAAGTTTTACGAAGGTCACGGATACACCGTCACCATCCTGGAGACTGCAGAGATCGAAGCTTCCTCAGACGACTGGGCTCAGAGCGACGCTTTTTTGATAAGCGCTCTGAATCAAAAAGATATATTATCTTTATCAGAGAAGACTCTGCGCAAGATGATGGAGAGAGGGATGTACAGTGACTTTAGAAACATTTTTCTGATTCACGACAAACGGTTCCTTTCTCTGTGGTTCAACGACCGCTTTACGGGGGAATGCCTGACTGAGAATGAGACTCTGTTTCTCAGACAGCATTCTATACCTACCTTCACCTGTGAAGATTCTCCGGAGACGGTAAAAAAGGCCCTGGAGGATAAAAACGGATATATTGTCAAGCCGGCAATATTGGGAAAAAGCGAAGGAGTCTATGCCGGACCTCTCACCGACGACGCTACTTGGAGAAAAGTCCTGTCAGAGGCAGAAGGATATGTGATTCAGCCGTTTATAACACAAAAGAAATATCCTACTGTCTGGGAGGGCACCCTTTATGAAGATTACATCTGCGGAATGATGCTCTGTGTGGATGACTTATACTATGATTCAGGCTTTTTCAGAGCCTCAAGCCTCCCTGTGACCAATATAGGGGATGACCGAAAAATAGCCGTCATTCACAGCGACTCATCTGCAATATTGCCGTACTGCGACACACTATGATACTAAGCGCAAATCAGCCCTATTTTCTACCCTACTTTCCGTATTGGCAACTCATTGACTGTGCTGATATGTACCTAATTGCGGATTATTACTCGTATATCAAAAAGCATTGGATTACAAGGAACTACATTCTCGTAAAAGATAAACCGATAAGGCTGGGGCTTACAGTCCGGAACGCCAGCTTTCACAGAACAATCAAAGACACCTTCCTGCTGCCGCCCTTCAGGGAGAACCTTGCAAAGACCGTCAGAATGGCTTACCACTCCGCCCCTTTTTTTGAGGATGGCTACAAATTGTTTGAGAAAATAACTTCGTATGAGAATGACAACCTCTGCGACTTTCTATCATTTTCAATCAAGGAGGTCTGCTCATATCTCGGCATTACTACCAAGATAGGCTACACCTCTGATTTTGAGGGAAATAATCTTTTGAAGAAGGAACAGCGCATCTATGATTTCTGCAAAAGAGCCGGCGCTGACACTTACGTGAACGCCATCGGCGGACAGGATATCTACAGCTTTGAAGATTTTGCAAAACACGGCATCCGGCTCAGATTCCTCAGAAGCACCGTCGAGCCTTACAAACAGTTTTGGAATCCGTTTGTCAGCAATCTCTCCGTCATCGATGCTATCATGTTCTGCTCTAAAGAACAGCTCAGTAAAATGTTGTCCCAAAGAACTTTCATAGATGAATAACATTGTCGTCACCATTATTTGTCTCACCTATAATCACGAGAACTGGATCCGTGACGCCCTTGACGGGTTCGTCCGCCAGGAAGCCCCTTTCAACTATGAGGTGCTTGTACACGATGACGCCTCAACCGACACCACCCCGAGGATTATTGCAGAATACGCATCAGCATACCCTGACGTCATCATTCCTTTCTATGAGAAAGAGAATCAGATGTCGGCAGGAAAAGTCATCTCCAGGGACATTCTGTTCCCGCATATCCGCGGCAAATACGTGGCTCTGTGTGAAGGAGACGACTACTGGACGGATTATCATAAGCTTAAAAAACAGGTTGAAGCTCTGGAGAATCATCCCGATACCGATATCTGCGCTCATACTGTTTTGAGAATCGGACGAAACGGACTCCGCACATATGTTGCCCCGTCCCTTCACGATACCGTTATCCCTGCAAAGAATGTGATCCTGGGAGGAGGTGCCTTCGTAGCGACCTGCTCACTGATGTGTCGCAGAGAGACTTATATGAGAGAGACACCTTTCAGAAAAGCTGTATTCAATGACTATTCTCTGCAGATTCAGGGGTCTCTGAGAGGAGGAATGCTGTTCTTGAAAGATTGCATGAGCGTTTACAGACAAGGTCTTCCGGCATCCTGGACCCGCGGATACCACGGTCAGAAACGAATCGAGTTCAGAAAGAAAGACCGTCTGATGTTGGATGCGCTGGACGAATATACAGAGGGCCGTTATTCCAAGGTAATTCAGTTGAGAAGGAGGCTCTACGACTCCGATGACCTGATCACCGAACACAAGTACCTGTCGCTTCTCAAACCGTCTGAAATTAAGGTAACTTGGCATCAATTACGCAGAACTTTTGTTAAATTGCGAAACTCTATACTGATAAGACCATGAAAACTAGAGTTAACAGAGCGTTCCTACCCCCTTTTGAAGAGTATTGCAATGAGATCAAAGACCTCTGGGACTCTCATTTTATAACCAATATGGGGCAGAAACATGAGAGCCTCCGGACTGCTTTGGAAGCATATCTGCAAGTGCCTCACGTTACTCTTTTTTCACACGGCCATTCAGCGCTGGAGTCTGCTCTGAGAGTTTTCAACTTCCCTGAAGGGAGTCA
The DNA here is from genome assembly GCA_017958765.1 of Bacteroidales bacterium. Taxonomy (GTDB): domain Bacteria; phylum Bacteroidota; class Bacteroidia; order Bacteroidales; family UBA932; genus Equibacterium. The sequence goes on from JAGDBY010000092.1 coordinate 3,788, forward strand.
AGTTATTACCACTCCTTTTACTTTCGTCTCCACAACCCACGCTATACAGAGAACTGGGCTGACTCCCGTATTCTGCGACGTTCTGCCTTCTGACGGCACTTTGGATCCGGCTAAGGCCGAAGAATTGATCACTGAGAAAACCGTCGCCATTCTCCCGGTACACGTCTACGGAAACGTATGTGACATCGCTTCCATTGAGAAACTGGCAGCAAAATACGGCTTGAAAGTGATTTACGACGCGGCTCATGCCTTCGGAGTCAACTATCGCGGAGTGCCTGTAGTCAATTACGGTGACGCCTCCGTCCTCAGTTTCCACGCTACAAAAATATTCTCTACAATAGAAGGCGGCGCTGTGTGCTACAAAGATGACTCCTTAAAGCAGCTGTTGGACGATGACAAGAACTTCGGAATACGCGATACTGAGACAACGGTATCAGCCGGAGGAAATGCCAAAATGAATGAGTTCCAGGCGGCTATGGGCCTTTGCAATTTAAGGTACATCGACCGTCAGATAGAAGAACGGAGCAGATTGGCCTCTATGTATAGACAGCTGCTGCCCGACTATCTGGAATTCTTCGAAAAAAGGAAGGACTCGACAGACAATTTTGCCTATATGCCTGTTCTGTTTCCGAATCAAAAGATGAGGGACAAAGCTACGCTGCTCCTCTCTCAGAAAGGCATTGAAACAAGAAAGTATTTCTTCCCTCTTACCTCTTCTGTCTCTTGCTACAGTCATTTACAACAAAACACTTCTGTAGCCAAAGATTTGAGCGAAAGGGTACTTTGCCTACCTCTTTATAACGGATTGCAGGATTCTGTCGTTGAATTAATCTGCAAAACTCTTCAGGGGATGAAGTAGGCCGGATGCAACAAATTCCTATGTTCTCGCATCTTATCTAAAAAATCTTTCACTGGCGGGACGTATTTAATCTATCTGTGTGTTATACAAGTGAAAGTTGATTGCCTAGTAATTATCGTTTGGACTTAACTAATCCTGGGTGTACAATAATCTAAGCGAGCAGGAGTTGATACAGGCCTGCTGCAAAAAAGACAAACTTGCTGAAGGTGAGCTGTATAGTCGATATGCGGCCAAGATTTTTACAATCTGTAAGCGATACACCGGAAATATTGAGGAAGCGCAGGATTTGATGCAGGAGTCTCTTTTGCAAGCACTGAACAAACTCCATACTTTCAACTATAAAGGAGAGGGCTCTCTCTATGGTTGGATAAAGAAAATTGCCATCAACAAGGCAATTAACCTTAATACAAGACACCGTTGGAGAATGGTACCTACTGATTTCAGGTTTAATAATTCTATCCCTGAGCCCGCTCCGGAAGAGATTGACTTGATTCCGTAGGAAACCCTGCTGAAAATTATATCTACCCTACCCG
>JAGDBY010000093.1 GCA_017958765.1 Bacteroidales bacterium
ATCCGCCGTGATGTGGATGAACTCTTCTCAATACTGCCGTTTGAGGTGGATTTTTTCCGTCGTCACAATTACAGGATACGTTATGTGGGTAATCCCACAGTCGATGAGGTAACAGCTTTCAAGGCCGACAAGAGCCGCAAGCCGGTTTTGGAAGATGATGGCCGTAGGGTTATAGCCCTTCTTGCAGGAAGCCGTCAGCAGGAGATCGGCAGGATGATGCCGCTCTTCGCTCAGCTGGAGAAGCTTATCTCACAGTCACAGTACAGAGACTGTCAGCTGGTGGTAGCAGGCGCCCCTTCGACCGATATTTCTTCATACGATAAATACCTCAAAGACAGTTCGATAAAGGTGCTTTTCGGCGAGACTTACTCTCTTCTGAAGAATGCCGACGCCGCAGTTATCAATTCCGGAACCGCAAGTCTGGAAGGGGCCCTGATAGGTACTCCTCAGGTTGTGGCATATACGATGAACGAACTCTCTTACAGACTGGCGGTAGCTTTGATCAAGCTGGACGCGATCAGCCTGGCCAACATAATTCTGGGCAGACATATCTTCCGGGAGTTGATCCAGCACGAATGCACTCCTGAGAATATGCTCAAAGAGATAGACCGTCTGATCTCCGACGGACAGTACAGACAGAGGATGCTTGCGGATTACTACCGACTCAGAGATGTATTGGGCGGGGAAGGGGCCTCGGAGAGGTTCGCTAATGCGATGATAGATTCTTTGCGCAGTTCACGATAAGGTAAACCACGAACAGAAGGAGAATGTAGAGCGAAATGACCGGTATGACGCCTCTCACTTCCGAGAACAGGATAGCGAAAGGTATCAGAAATACGGCTATTGCTATGAAAGTCATCTCAACGGGATGACTTTTATATTGTAACTCCTTGTGTTTGAAGGAGAACATAGGGATCTCGCTGATCAGAAGCAGCGAGAGGAACACTGAGCATACCGGGATGAACCAGCTCGTGCAAAGTAATTCAATGACTATCGAATCAACTTCCCTGATGTGGCATATGTGAGCGTAACTGACCATAGATGAGATAATCATGGCCGTCACGGGTGTAGGCACTCCCAGAAAATCGGTAGTCTGTCTCTCGTCCAGATTGAACTTGGCCAGTCTCAAGGCTGAGAAAGGAGCTACCAGAAGAGCTACGAAAGCAAGGACGGAAGGACAGTCGCTGTTAATCTTGTAGTACCAGGTAAAGAACATAAGAGAAGGAGCCAGACCGAAGCTGATAACGTCGCTCAGAGAGTCCAGCTCCTTTCCTATATCCGAATAAGCGCCCAGAAGTCGGGCTGCAGCACCGTCGCAGAAATCAAACACAGCCGCCGCGATAATGAACAGGAAGGCTTGATAGAAGAAGCCCCACAGTGTCAGGATTATCGCGCAGGAACCGCAAACCAGGTTCAGGCATGTGATGATATTCGGGATGTGCTTTCTCATTCTAATTATTTGATGCCCAATTTAGCTTTGATAGCAGCAGGGATAGCATCCTTGTGAACCATAATGTTGAGAGTCTTGTAGCGGAAATATGCCTCTGTAACATACCAGATGCCCTTGTATGTGCTTGCATCGCCCCAAGAGTTCTTAACCATAAAGTATTTGAGACCGTTCTGGTCAACAGCTGTACCGAATACGTGCATACCGTGGTCATCGGTAGTCTGTTGGTTATCGAAAGCAATCTGACGCATTTCCTGAGTAACTTTCATCTCAGGAGGGTTGTTTCTCAGTTGCTCCATCTGTCTTGCTCTGTCTTGCTCAGTAACGCCTACCCAGCGAGCCTGGTCGCTGCCGATTTCTTCAACTGCGGCAACGTCTTTCATTGTACCGAGACCCTGACGGTTGAAACCGCTTTCACTTACGTCAGCGCCCCAAGCGAGTGTGTAGCCGTTGTTGATGGCATTGTACATAACCTCGATAAGTTCGTCGAGAGGAATGTTGTAAGACTCTGCCCAACGCCAGTTATCCTGCACCTCGATAGCAAATTTGGTGTAGAATGGGTGGTGAGTGAATGAAGTCAGGTCGATGTAGTCGTCAAGATTCAGATTGAGAGTCTGGAAGTATGACTGCGGAGTGTAAGTCTTGCCCTTGTATTGGAAAGTTGTAGGGATATCGCCGAGATATGCAGCGAGAATGCCTTCCAATGCATTGTGCCAAGCGGTTGTAAGCTTGCGGTTAGGATTCTTTACGATAGCGTCGAGGAATCCTTTGAGGCCTGCTTCCAATTCTCCGTGTTTGTGAGTGGTCTCGCCGTAGTTAAGACCCGGCATTGCAGCCTCAGGTACGATACCGTATTTCTGCATTGTGATCTTTGCGTCACTTGCAGAGCTGCCCTGTGCATAATTCAGGAAGCCGCCCACGCGGATGAACTTCTCAGCTTTGTCTGCGTAAGACTTGCTTACGATGAACATTTCAGCCAAATCAAGGTCAGGGTCTTTGCAGCCGAGTCTGATAGCCTCTGACTCAAAGAATGAGATTGTAGAGAAGCACCAGCAGGTACCTGAAGAAGCCTGGTTCTTGACCGGTGTGATAGGGTTTTGTTTCAAGATAGTGAAATTCAATTCATTACCTTGTGGAGTAGCAGGTCTAGCCTGTTGAGCGCCTGCAAGGAAAGTTGTTGCAATCAATAATGCAAAACTTAGAACGATAGTTTTTTTCATATCTGTGTTTGTTGAAATAATTTCCGTTGACTTCAAATATAATAAATTTATTCCTCTTTTAACAGCGTTAAGAATTTTTCCATTCCCTTGGTGGCGACGTCCTGAATCTGGGTGAAGTTAGGGTAGTGGAGATCAATCGGCTTAGGGTCAATGAGATAGATAGGAATGCCGGCTTTGGCGTATCCTACAAGGCCGGCGGCCGGATAGACTACCAGGGAAGTGCCTATTATCAGCAGAATGTC
>JAGDBY010000094.1 GCA_017958765.1 Bacteroidales bacterium
GACAACAAAGGCGACGTGGAGCAGATCGCTCAGTACGCCATCCCTTACATCGACCTTGTGATCGTGGATCTCTATCCTTACGAGGAATATGTGGCTGCCGGCGCCTCTCACCAGGACATCATCGAGAAGATAGACATCGGAGGCATCTCGCTCATACGCGATGCCGCCAAGAATTACAAAGACGTGGTGATCGTCCCGAGCAAAGAGTGCTACTTCAAACTCCTCTCCCTGCTCCGCGAGCAGGACGGATGCACCACCGAGCAGGACAGGCTCTCTTTCGCTAAATATGCATTCGCCACAAGTTCCCACTACGATACCGCCATCTTCAAATACCTCAACGGCGACGGAGAGGTAAGCGCCTTTGCCGAGAATATTCTCACGGCTTCACCGCTGCGTTACGGCGAGAATCCTCACCAGGAGGCTCTCTACTTCGGCGAAGACACTTCTCTACCGATACAGTTACACGGCAAGGAGATCTATTACAACAATCTGCTTGATATCGAAGCTGCCATTGAGCTGATCAGCGATTTTGACGATCCTACAGTAGCCATTATCAAGCACAACAACGCCTGCGGATGTGCAGTCAGGGATGATATTTTCACCGCTTGGACTGACGCCCTGGCCTGCGACCCTGTTTCTTCTTTCGGAGGCATCGTGATTGCCAACCGCCCTATCGACGAAAAGACGGCCGTGGAGATCAACAAAATATTCTTCGAGGTGATCATAGCTCCTCAGTACAGCGAGAAAGCCCTTGAGATTCTCAAAGAGAAGAAGAACCGCATCATTCTCCTGAGAGGCGACACAGTCCCTTCACAGAAGAAGTTCCGTTCTCTGCTCAGCGGCGTCCTCGTCCAGGACAGAGACACTTTCGTGGAGACGGAAAGCAGCCTCACCGTCGTTACTGACAAGCAGCCTCGCAAGGATCAGATTGCGGACCTTCTGTTTGCCAACAAGCTTGTGAAGCACTCTAAGTCCAACGCCATCGTTCTGGCTAAGAACCGCACCCTGCTTGCAAGCGGTATCGGCCAGACTTCGCGTGTCGATTCTCTGAAACAGGCTATCGAAAAAGCCAGATCTTTCGGATTCGACCTCAACGACGCAGTTATGGCATCGGACGCATTCTTCCCGTTCCCGGACTGCGTACAGATCGCAGATGAAGCGGGTATCACCGCTGTAATCCACCCGGGCGGATCGATCCGTGACGGCGAAAGCATCGATTACTGCAATGCTCACGGCATGGCAATGGTTAAAACCGGTATTAGACACTTTAAACACTGATATAGACATATGGCATTCTCTTTTTTATCACAGGAAATCGCTCTCGATCTCGGAACAGCCAACACCGTCATCTTTATGAATGACAAAAAGGTTGTCGACGAGCCTTCCATCGTTGCAATTGACATTCTGAGCGGCAAACCGATAGCTGTCGGCACGGTTGCCAAACAGATGCACGAACGTACCAACCCTACAATCAAAACCATCAGACCTCTCAAGGACGGCGTTATCGCAGATTTCGACGCTGCGGAGATGATGATCCGTGAATTTATCAAGATGATCAATCAGAAGAGAAGACTTTTCTCTCCTAGTCTGAAGATGGTGGTATGCGTTCCGAAAGGAAGTACGGAGGTTGAGATCAGAGCCGTGCGAGACTCATCGGAGCACGCCGGCGGACGTGATGTCTATATGATTTTCGAGCCTATGGCTGCAGCCCTGGGTATCGGACTGGATGTGCTTGCCCCTAGCGGAAATATGATTGTGGACATAGGAGGCGGTACTACCGAGATTGCCGTTATTTCTTTGGGTGGCATCGTTGCTGACGCGAGCATCCGCGTGGGAGGAGACCTGTTTACCTCCGACATTCAGCAGTATATGCGTACCCAGCACAATATCAAGATTGGCGAGATTACCGCAGAGGATATCAAAGTATCCATCGGTGCAGCTATCTCCGACCTGCAGGAGGCTCCGGAGCCTTATACCGTCACCGGTCCTAATATGATGACCGCTCATCCGGTTACCACCGAAGTCACCTCACAGGAGATAGCCCACTGCCTTGACAAATCTATCGTGAAGATAGAGGCTGCCATTCTTCAGGTTCTGGAGAACACCCCTCCTGAGCTCTATTCAGATATCGTAGAGAAAGGTATCTACCTGACCGGCGGCGGCGCCCTCCTCAGAGGACTTGACCAGCGTCTGACCAAGAAGATCAACATTCCTTTCCACGTATCCGAGGATCCGCTCAGGGCTGTTGCAAGAGGAACCTGTATCGCGCTTAAGAATACTGACAAATTCAAATTCTTGTTGAGATGAGAAATCGCGACGGTGTCATAAATACCGTCATTCTGATTTCTGTATTTGTTGCGCTGGAGATAATCTCCCTGATACTGATAACCAACAGCAGCATTATCCAGAAATACAGGATAATGGGCTCTGTGCGCTCAGTTCAGTCATATTTCTGGGATAAAGGGAACAGTATCGGCAGATATCTCTCTCTCAAAGATGAGAATGATGCCCTGATCAGGGAGAATTACGCCCTGAGGCAGCAGCTCACCGACCTGAAGAGCTTTGCCTTCTACAGCGACAGCCTGGAGATGGATATCGAAGGTCCTTACGCCCTTATCGCCGCAACTATCATCAAGAATTCCACCAACAAGCAGCACAACTATCTCATTCTGAATAAGGGGGCTAAAGACGGGATCACTGAAGGGATGGGAGTCGTATCCCCTGACGGAGTGGTGGGAGTGATCAATGCCGTCACCGATAATTTCGCCCACGTCATCTCTTTTTTGAACACATCCCAGTCGGTCAGCGTGAAACTGGCAAAATCGAACTACTACGGCCCTATGAAGTGGGACGGAGTGAGCTCCAACAATGCCATTATGGGAGACGTGCCCCTATTCTGCGAAGCGGCGCCCGGAGATACCGTGGTCACCAGCGGATTTTCAGCCATCTTCCCGCCGAACATCCCGATAGGAGTGGTATCAGACGTAGAAAGCATAGGAGGTCTGTATAAGACCCTCGACATAAGATTGTTCCAAAATTTCAACTCTTTGAGTTCGGTCTACATTGTCGCCAACAGGGACGTGGACCAGATCAAGGAGCTGGAGAAGAAAGGAGGGCAGATAGATGAGTAACCAACAGAGCAACTGGTTCAGGATCCTGATAGCCGTCCTGCTGATTCTGGCGCAGATTATTCTCAACAATCTGTTCTTCCTCGGGCCGTATGTCTACATAAGCTTCATCCCGCTGATTCTGATGCTGCTTCCTATCAAGCAGAACGACTCGGTGTCCCTGCTTCTGGCATTTATCATAGGCCTTCTGATAGACCTCTCCACTCTGGACACTCTGGGGCTCAATGCCGGAGCGGCCGTGCTGGCGTGCCTCTTCAGGAAGCCGTTCCTTCGACTTTGCTTCAACATATCGGACAAGACACATACTCCGACTATCGGCGAGGCGGGAATAGTAAGTCACTTGGAGTTCCTGTTCCTCCTCTCCCTGCTCTATTTCTGCTTCTACACAGCATTTGACGGCTTCATTCTCCACGGCTTCCTACCGTTCCTTCTCAGAGTGGCTGTCAGCAGCGTGGCTTCCGTCCTTCTCTCTCTGATTCTCGATCTTACAATTCTTAACTACAAATAGGAGAACGGATGGCTGTTTACTTCAGGAAAAAGAGCATTTTTATCATCGTAATTGCAGTTGTTTTCCTTGTAATAGCGATACGGCTCTTCTCTATCCAGATTATCCATAAAGAATACAGAATCACAGCCGAGAACAATGCCCTCAAATATGAGACCCAGTTCCCTGCAAGGGGCAGGATAATAGACCGCAACGGCCTCTCGATGGTGGACAATAAAATGGTCTACGACATTATGGTCACCCCTATCGAGGTTACGGCGTTCGACACTTTGGCTCTCTGCGACATCTTCGAACTGGACAAAGAATATGTGGTAAACTGCTTCGAAGGGTACAAAAGGGACAGGAGAAAGATTGGCTACGGCTCGGTGTATTTCCTGAAACATATCTCCAGCGAACAGTACAACTATTTCGTGGAGCAGTCGTTCCACTTCCCGGGCTTCAGTGCCTCCATCAGGTCTGCCAGAAGGTATCCGTACAATGCGGGAGGCAATCTGATAGGCTATGTGTCTGAGGTGGACCAGAACTACATCCGCAACAACGAAGGTTACAAGAGCGGAGACTATGCCGGAAAGACCGGAATTGAACAGGCTTACGAATCGCGTCTCCGCGGCGAGAAAGGATATACCATCTACCTGCGTGACGCCCATAATCAGATCAAGGAGCACTACGAGGACGGGCAGTATGACAAGGAGGCTGTCGCAGGAGAGGATCTCAATACCTCCATCGACGTTATTCTCCAGGCATACGGAGAGGCCCTTATGAAGAACAAGGTCGGCTCTCTGGTAGCCATAGAGCCTTCCACCGGAGAGGTTCTCACCCTTATCTCAAGCCCCGGAATAGACGTTTCCCAGCTTGACGAGATAAACAAGCACTACAGCGAACTGGTGAACAATCCGCTCAGGCCAATGTTCAACCGCACCGTTCAGTCGGCACAGCCTCCGGGATCGGTGTTCAAACTGGTTAACGGCCTTATCGCCCTCCAGGAAGGGGTCATCACCGAGAATACTATGTACCCTTGCCACAACGGATTTACAGTGGGAAGCCTTCACGTAGGTTGTCACAGCCATCCTTCCCCGCTCAATCTGAAACAGGGTATAATGATGTCCTGCAACAGCTATTTCTGCTACACGCTCAGAGCTATTCTGGACAATCCTAAATACGAAAGCGTAGAAGAAGCGCTCACAAAATGGCACGACTATGTGGCAAGCTTCGGCTTCGGGTCCAAACTGGGCAGCGACATCCCGTATGAACTGGGAGGAAACATCCCGTCCGCCGAAACCTACAATAAAATGTACGGCAAGAAGGGATGGAGATCCCTCTCGGTCATCTCTCTGTCTATAGGTCAGGGAGAATTTCAGGCTACGCCGCTCCACCTGGCAAATCTCTGCGCCACAGTGGCTAACAGAGGCTACTACTACACTCCTCATATCATCCGCGGAAGCGAAGAGCATCCTCTGGCTGAAGAATATACCACAAGGCACTACACAATGGTAGACACCTCCTATTTCTCTACAATAGTGGACGGAATGGAGATGGCCGTATACAGTCCTGGAGGTACCGCGTCTGTAGCCAGAATCCCGGGAGTGGTGGTGTGCGGCAAGACCGGCACTGCGCAAAATCCTCACGGAGACGACCACTCGGTGTTCATCTGCTTCGCCCCTAAGGACAATCCTAAGATCGCCGTGGCCGCCTACATAGAGAACGGCGGTTTCGGAGCGACCTGGGCAGCCCCTATAGCTTCCCTACTGATGGAAAAGTACCTGAACGGGGAGATTTCTCCGGAGAGGAAGTGGCAGGAACAGAGAGTTTTGGACGCCAATTTGTTGGACAAAGTTAAAACCAGATAATGGCAGGCAACAGTTCATCTTTAATCCGCAGACTGGATTGGTTGCTGATAGCAGTCTCTTTATTGCTGATTGCCGTCGGCTGGATGAACATCTACTCTGCCATCAACGTTGAGGACAGGTCCGTTTTCGACATCTCACAGCGTTACGGTATGCACCTGCTGTGGATCGGGATCTCAGTGGTGATCGACGCCCTGATCCTCTTTGCAATCCCTGAGAAGTTCTGGAGCGCCGTCTCCTGGTGGGGATACATCTTGATGATAGCGCTGCTTCTGGCCGTGCTGGTCATAGGAGTGGAGATCAAGGGCTCCAAGTCCTGGATAAGCCTCGGAGCTATCAATATCCAGCCGGCTGAATTCTCCAAAATCACCACTTCGCTCGCCCTCTCACTTGTGATGAGCAAATACGGATTCAGTTTCAAGAATTTCAAGGACGCGGCCCTGGCTTTTGCCACGATGATTACCCCGATCCTCCTGATTCTTCTCGAGAGAGAGACAGGACTGGCTCTGGTGTATGTAGCATTCCTGTTTGTATTCTTCAGAGAGGGAATGTCGGGATGGTGGCTCCTGCTCGGCGCTATGGCAATACTGCTGTTCGTAATTACGCTGGCTTATTCTCCGTTCATAGCTCTTCTGACTGCCCTGGGGACAATCTGGGCTTTGATTGTGATAGAGAGCAAGGAGTCCAACCTATGGCTTCTCGCCGTGGCCGCCGGTATCGCCGTCCTCTCATTCCTGCCGAAACTGCTCGCCGTCGAATTCGTCTCAAGATACATACATCTGAGCGCTTTTGAGATTCTGGCGATAATCGTTGCGGCGGTCTCCGTATTTCTAATTGTCAGACTCTTGATCAGAAATCCGAGGGCCAAATTGATGAGGAACGCGCTGCTGAGCCTTATCTGCTTCATCGGGCTTATCTATTCTGTGGAGTTCATCTTTGAAAAAGTGCTCCAGGATCACCAGAGAGCGAGAATCGAGGTGCTTCTGGGAATTAAGGAAGACCCTTCGGGAGTGGGCTACAACGTGCACCAGTCAATGGTTGCAATCGGCTCTGGCGGACTGACCGGCAAGGGCTATATGAACGGTACCCAGACCAGGTTCAACTTCGTCCCTGAGCAGGAAACCGACTTTATATTCTGTACTATAGGCGAAGAATGGGGATTCCTCGGGGCTCTCTTCATTCTTGCCTCATACTTCTTCATAATTGCGAGAATCATATATTCCGCCGAGAAGAACAGGAACAATTTCACGAGAATCTACGGCTACTGCGTGGCTATGTGCCTTGCAGTCCACGTGGTGATCAACCTCTCGATGACGATAGGGCTGATGCCTGTAATCGGCATACCTCTGCCGTTTTTGAGCTACGGAGGCTCATCGCTTTTGGCATTCTCGATTCTTTTGTTTATTTTCATCAGATTGGATGCAGAACGATAACTGAAAATATATAACTAACAATTAATAACTATGTCACTAAACTTTGCAGACAGACACAACGGACCTCGCGAGCGTCAGATTGAACAGATGCTGGCAGTCCTTGGCGTCAAATCAATGGACGAATTAGTCCGTCAGACCGTGCCCGAAGACATTCTCCTGGAGAAACCGCTCCCCCTCGGGAAAGCTATGAAAGAGCACGAGTACATTTCAGAACTGAAGAAGATAGCAGCCAAAAACAAGAATTTCCGCTCTATGATCGGAATGGGTTTTTACGGTACGGCTTCTCCGGCGGTAATCACCCGCAATATTTTTGAGAATCCTTCTTGGTACACCTCTTACACACCGTATCAGGCTGAGATTTCACAGGGCCGCCTGGAAGCTCTTTTCATCTTCCAGACAATGATCTCTTCTCTGACAGGTTTCGGCCTGTCCAACTGCTCTATGCTGGATGATGCAACGGCAGCTGCCGAGGCTATGAGAATGCTCTACAACCTGCGCTCAAGAGACGCCGTAAAAGAGGGCCGCAACGTTTTCTTCGTTGACAAAAATGTGTTCCCTCAGGTACTGTCTGTAATCGAGACCAGATCGAGAGGCCTCGGGATCGAGGTTGTAGTGGGGAGTTATGCCGATTTCAAATTCGACAGCAAGTGCTTCGGAGCTTTCGTTCAATTCCCTGCCGCTAACGGCGAAGTTCGCGACTACACCGCTTTCTGCGATGCAGCTCACGCTGCCGGAGCCCTCGTTGCAGCTTACTGCGACCTGCTGGCCCTTGCCCTTTACGCCGAGCCTGCAAGTTGGGGAGCTGACGTCGCTGTCGGCACCGCCCAGAGATTCGGTCTCCCGATGGGATTCGGCGGACCTACAGCCGGATTTATGGCATCCAAGGATGAATACAAGAGACAGCTTCCGGGCAGAATCATCGGAGCCTCCGTTGACAGACTCGGAAACACTGCATACAGACTTGCCCTCCAGACTAGAGAGCAGCACATCAAACGCGAGCACGCTACTTCAAATATCTGTACAGCCACCGCTTTGATGGCCACAATGACCGGAATGTTCGCCGTATGGCACGGACCGGACGGTATCAAGTCAATCGCTCAGAATGCTTACAAGCACGCTCACAGAGTGTCAACGGCACTCAAAACAAAGGGGTATAAACTTACAAGCGATTATTTCTTTGATACTATTGAAGTTACAGGCGTCAATGCTGCCGACGTCCGTGCACGCGCATTGGCCGCAGGACTCAATTTCTTCTATCCTGACGAGAACACCGTCAGAATCAGTTTCGACGAGCTCTCTTGCTGCAAAGAGGACAAACTTATAGAAGAAGTCTTCCAGGCAGCCTGCGACTGCTGCGCCGATCAGACCGCTCCTGACTTTATGACCCGCAAAGGGGAGATTCTGACTGCTGAGGTATTCAACAGCTACCACTCAGAGACTGCGATGATGCGCTTTATCAAGAAGCTGGAGCGTCGCGACATCTCTCTCACCCAGAGTATGATTCCTCTCGGATCCTGCACTATGAAGCTCAACGCTGCAGTCGAGATGCTTCCTCTCTCTTGGAGTGAATTCGGAAACGTTCACCCGTTCGCCCCTGCAGATCAGGCAGAGGGCACTTTGGAGGTTATAAAAGACCTCGAAAGAGACCTTGCAATAATCACCGGATTCGACGCCTGCTCACTTCAGCCTAACAGCGGCGCAGCAGGTGAGTACGCCGGCCTTCTGACCATCCGCAACTACCTTCTTGCAAACGGTGGAGAGAACAGGAACGTGATGATTCTCCCTACATCCGCTCACGGTACAAACCCTGCTTCAGCCGCAATGGCCGGATTCCAGATCGAGCTTGTAGGCTGTGACGATAACGGCAACATCAAGGTGGACGAACTCCGTCAGAAAGCGGAAGCTGCAGGAAGCGCCCTTGCCGGAATAATGATCACCTATCCGTCAACCCACGGTGTATTCGAGGTCAAGATCAGAGAGATTGTGGACATTATCCACAGCAACGGCGGTTTGGTATATATGGACGGTGACAATATGAACGCACAGTGCGGACTTACAAATCCGGGATTCATCGGAGCCGACGTATGCCACCTGAATCTGCACAAGACTTTCGCAATGCCTCACGGCGGCGGCGGTCCGGGTGTCGGTCCTATCTGCTGCACAGCTAAACTGAAACCTTATCTCCCTGGACACCCTGTTGTGGAAGAGTGCGGAGGCAAAGGGATTACCGCAGTTGCAGCCGCTCCTTACGGTTCTCCTCTGCTTCTCCCTATCACCCACGCTTACATCAAGCTTCTCGGTGAGGAAGGACTTCGCAAAACCACCGAGATTGCAATTCTCAATGCAAACTATATGTCGGCCCGCCTCTATCCTGAGCTCAAAACTCTCTACACAGGCGCGACCGGACGTGTGGCTCACGAGTGCATCATCGACCTTAGAGAATTCAAAGCTACCTACGGCGTAGATGCAACAGACGTGGCAAAACGCCTTATGGACTTCGGATTCCACGCTCCTACTCTGAGCTTCCCTGTTCACGAGACTCTTATGATAGAGCCTACCGAGAGCGAGCCGCTTGAGGAACTCGACAGATTCATCGACACCCTCAAGTGCATCGTCAAAGAGTGTGAAGAGATTAAGAACGGCACCGCCGACCCTGAGGACAACGTGATCAAGATGTCTCCTCACACTGCAGACGAAGTTTGCTCTGACAGTTGGAATCACAAATACAGCCGCGAGAAAGCCGCCTTCCCTCTCGACTGGGTGCGTGAGAACAAATTCTGGCCTTTCGTTGCCCGCGTGGATAACGGATACGGTGACAGAAACTTGGTATCAAAGCTCTGAGTATGAGCTTAAAATAGAAAAGGCCGGAGCGATCCGGCCTTTTCTGTTATCGGTAATCAGTAATTATTCTCTGATAGCTGCAATACCCGGAAGGGTCTTACCCTCAAGGTACTCCAACATAGCGCCGCCGCCTGTAGAAACGTAGCTTACCTTGTCTGCAAATCCCATCTGGGTTACAGCAGCAACTGAATCGCCACCGCCTACAAGAGTGAAGCAGCCTTTCTCGGTAGCCTCTGCAAGCATTGTAGCCATAAGCTTGGTACTGCCTGCAAATTTGTTAACCTCGAATACTCCGAGTGGACCGTTCCAAAGGATAGCCTTTGAACCCATGATCATATCTCTCCATTTCTCAACTGACTCGGTTGAAGCGTCGACACCCTCCCAACCGTCAGGGATATTGTCGTTAGGAACGATCTGGGTATTAGCATCCTCGCCGAATTTATCTGCAACCATTACTGTTCTGTAGAGATCAAGGTCGATGCCTTTTGCCTTAGCCTTGGCCATAATAGCCTTTGCTACGTCGAGCTGGTCATCCTCGCAGATAGATTTTCCGATCTTACCGCCGAGAGCCTTGATGAAAGTGTAAACCATACCTCCGCAGATGATAAGGTTGTCAACTTTGTCGATGAGATTCTCGATGATAGCGATCTTAGAAGAAACTTTAGCGCCTCCGATGATAGCTGTAAGAGGACGCGGAGGGTTGTTGAGAACTGTATCGATAGCTTTGATTTCACCTTCCATCAAGTATCCGAACATCTTGTCGTTAGGGAAATAAGCGGCGATAAGGGCTGTAGATGCGTGTGCTCTGTGCGCTGTACCGAAAGCGTCGTTGATGTAGCAGTCTGCATAAGAAGCGAGCTTCTTTACGAATTCTTTCTGGCTCTCTATCACTTTAGCTTTGGCAGCTTTTTTCTCCTCGTCGGTAGCATCGTCTTTCAAACCTCTTGGCTTGCCCTCTTCCTCAGCATAGAATCTCAGATTCTCGAGAAGGAGAACGTCGCCAGGCTTCAAAGCGGCTGCCTGAGCGCCTGCGTTTGCGCAGTCATCAGCAAATTGAACTTTAGTGCCAAGAAGTTCTTCAACGCGGCCGATGATGTGTTTGAGAGAAAGTTTCTGGTCAACTCCTTTCGGACGGCCAAGGTGAGACATGATGATCAGAGATCCGCCTTTCTCAAGAACTTTTTTCAAAGTAGGGATGGCAGCACGGATACGTGTATCGTCTGTAATCTCAAACTTTTCATTCAATGGAACGTTAAAATCTACTCTTACTATGGCTTTCTTGCCACTAAAATCATAACTGGAAATGTTTTGTTGCATTTTATTGTATAATGTTAATTTATTATTCTAATCCCGATGCCTTGCGCTTAGCCCTGGACATCCTCTGTGTCTTGTCAAGAGTCTTTTTCTCCTTCTCCGCCGCCGGCTTTGCCACAACGTAGGCAGGCTGTTTCTTTCTGTAACTGTAGATGAGGATCAAAACGCCCACCAAGATGAAAGGGATGCTCAGCAGCTGTCCCATATTCAACGTCATCCCCTGCTCGAAAGCCACCTGGTCATTCTTGATGAATTCTATGATGAACCTCATACCGAAAAGGACGATGAAGAAGACTCCGAAAATCCACCCTCTGTAAATCTTGTCGAGCTTCTTGTTGTACACCCAAAGGAGGAACAGCCCCAGAATCAGATATGAGAGCGCCTCGTAGATCTGAGTCGGGTGGCAGGCTACTCCGTCCGGAGGATATACAGCCGGGCCGTAAGTATTCACCCATTCGTAAGAACGGAGGAACTTGAATCCCCAAGGGAGGCTTGTCGGACCTCCGAATATTTCAGAATTGAACAGGTTGCCCAGACGGATGAACATACCGGCGAAGCAGACGCATATCACAAACCGGTCGAATACCCAGAGGGCGTCGAACCCGTTAGGCTTTCCGTATTTTGATGCATAGTAGAAGATACAGATAATCAGGGCGATAGCTCCTCCGTGACTTGCCAGACCTCCTTCCCACACTTTGAGAATCTCAACCGGATGCGACAGATAATACTGCGGCTCGTAGAACAGGCAGTGCCCCAGGCGGGCGCCCACTATCGTACCTAACAGCGCGATGTAAAGAAGCGGCTCCAGAAGGGCTGTATCGACACCTTCTCTTTTGTAGAAGCGCTCCATCAGATAATATCCCAAAGGTAACCCGGCTATAAACAGCAGAGAATAATAACGGAGGGCCACAGGACCCAGCTTTACTATTATCGGATTTACGTCCCAGACGATGGATAAAAAGGATTGCATCAAAGCGCTGAATTTTCAATTTGCAAAAGTAATTATTTTTATTATCTTTAATGTTCTTATATAAAGATTATTTATGTTAATAGAGAAACCGTCTTCCCTTTGGAAAGATTACGAATTGATTGACAGCGGAGATTTCTCGAAATTAGAGAGATTCGGCAAGTACATAATGATCCGCCCTGAGCCTAAAGCGCTGTGGCACAAGAGCATGTCAGACAGCGAGTGGCTTAAGTCAGCCCACACCGAGTTTAAGCCCGGAGCAGGATTCGGCAAAGCGGGAAAAGAGGATTCCGGCTCCTGGAATATGCTCTCAAAGATGCAGGAGCAGTGGGTTATCGAGTACGGCGCCGTACCTTTCAGTCTCAGACTGGGACTGACCTCTTTCAAACACGTCGGAGTATTCCCTGAACAGGCCCCTAACTGGGACTACATCTATAGAGTCACAAAACAGTGCGCAGCAAAGAATGCCGACGGGGTAAAGCCGAAGGTGCTTAATCTGTTCGCCTACACCGGAGCAGCCTCTCTCGCCGCCCGCGCCGCCGGAGCCGACGTGACTCACCTCGATTCTGTAAAACAGGTGGTCACCTGGGCCAGGACCAATATGGAGCTCAGCCATCTGGACGGAATAAGGTGGATTGTCGAAGACGCTCTCAAGTTCGTGAAAAGAGAGGTCAGAAGAGGGAATACCTACCAGGGGATAATTCTCGATCCGCCGGCGTACGGACACGGTCCCGACGGGGAGAAATGGAAACTGGACGAGTGCCTGTTCGAACTTTTGACAGGGGTAGCCAAGCTGCTCGCCCCTAAGAACAGCTTTATGGTGCTCAATCTCTATTCTAACGGATATTCTGCAGTGCTGGCCGACACTCTGGTCAGAAGCGCGTTCGGCTTCGACAGGGGGCTGCCGAAGGGGACATCTCTCGACTACGGGGAGTTGGTGCTTGAAGACCGGTTCGGAAAGGCTCTTCCTCTGAGCGTATTCTCCCGTCTGGCCAGGGACTAATTCTTTATCCACTCAATCTCTATCCCCCTGCGTTCCATTCCGCGGAACCAGGTCATCTGCCGTTTTGCAAACTGATGAATCGCGGTACGGAGATTGTCCCGCATCTGACTGTAGCTCAGAACACCTGTAAGATAGAGGGTTACGAATTTATACTCCAACCCGTAATAGATCAGGTCGGCGGCCGGAATGCCACTGTCAAGCAGCCTCTCAACCTCCTCCACCATCCCCTCTTTAAGCCTTGCGTCAAGGCGTCTGTCGATACGGGCGTTACGCTCATCCCTGTCAACTGAGATCCCTATGTACTTTGTCTTTTTAGGCAGAAACGCGCTGCGCACTACCGGGTGCTCCGATTCGTAGATTGCTATCTCGAGGGCCCGGATGAGCCTCTTGCGGGTATCGTAGTCGGTGGAGTTGTGAAGACTCTTCAAAGAGGCGAGCCTCTCAATGAGCTGTTCGTCGCTCTGCTGCTCCAACTCTTTCCTCAGAGCAGGGTTCGGGGGCACTTCGGGGAGAGAATAGCCGCAGGTGGCCGCTTCAATGTAGAGACCGCTTCCGCCGCACAGGACAGCCCTTTTTCCCCGTTCGATTATCGACTTATACGCCTTCTCAAAATCCCGCTGGTACTCGAAGATATTGTACTTGGTGCCGGCATCCACGATGTCTATCAGGTGATATGGGACCTCACCGTACTCCGAGAGGTCTTTGCCGGTCCCGATATCCATCCCGCGATACACCTGACGGGAATCCGCAGAGAGTATTTCAGCGCCGATTTCCCTCGCCAGCTGTACTGCGTAACGGGTTTTGCCCGATGCCGTCGGGCCGAGAATGCATATCAGGTCGTATTCTTCGTACATACAACAAAGTTATAAAATACAGCGAATAATGCTATCTTTGTCGCACAACTCACCCGAATTATGCCTAAGGCAAAGAGCAAAATAGAGATAAAAAACAAGAAGGCTTCGTTTGAGTACGAGTTTCTCGAGCACTTCACTGCCGGAATCGTCCTGAGCGGAACCGAGATCAAGTCCATAAGGGCCGGAAAGGCATCCCTCGTGGACAGCTACTGCTATTTTGTAGGGGGAGAACTCTTTGTAAAGAATATGAACGTCTCGGAGTACTGGTGGGGAACAGTCAACCGCCACGACCCCAGACGGGACCGCAAGCTTCTTCTCAACAAAAGAGAGCTTCGCAAACTGCAGAGGGCTGTAAAAGAAAAGGGCCTGACGATAGTCGCCACGCGCCTTTTTATTTCCGATAACGGTTATGCCAAACTGAACATCGCCCTTGCCAAAGGAAAACGCGAGTTTGACAAGAGGGAGAGCATAAAAGAGAAAGATATGCGCAGATACAGCCCCGAGAGCTAAACTGTCATTATTTCTTTCTCCTTTGCAGCCAACACCTCGTCAATCTTCTTAGAGAAATTGTCAGTGTCTTTCTGAACCAACCCTTCGTCGTCTTTCTCCACATCCTCAGGAAGACCCTCCTTCTGAAGTTTCTTCAATGCTTCGATAGCGTCTCTGCGGGCGTTTCTCACACTTACTTTGGCAATCTCACTCGCTGCCTTAGCCTTTTTAACAAGTTCTTTACGGCGTTCCTCAGTCAATGCAGGAATCTGAATACGGATCATCTCGCCGTTATTCTGCGGGGTGAAGCCTAAGTTGGCATCCATAATAGCCTTCTCGATAGGGGCTATCATATTCTTCTCCCAAGGCTGGATGAGCATAGTCTTGGCATCGGGAGTGTTGATGCTGGCTACCTGCGGAATCGGAGTAGGATTACCGTAATAATTCACCATAACGTTGTTAAACACTGCGGGATTGGCCTTGCCGGCACGGTAGGTTTTCAACTCCTCCTCGAAGTGGGCAATAGCATCCTCCATCTTCTTCTTCCCTGCAGCTATAACTTCTTGCGCTTTTTCTATCATATTAATTTACAATTGATTACTAACTAATGTCCCCAATTTCTCACCGCTTATAAGACGGAAGAAAGAGTCCCTTTCATTTATATTGAAAACTATAATAGGCATATTGTTGTCACGGCATAATGCAAAAGCCGTGCTGTCCATTACTTTCAAATCGTCTGCCAAAACACGGTCGAAAGAGATAATATCGTATTTTACGGCTTTAGGATTGTTCACAGGGTCGCAGTCGTAGACTCCGTCAACCTTGGTCCCTTTCAAAAGAGCGTCGGTGCCGAGTTCGCAGGCTCGCAGAGCGGCTCCCGAATCGGTGGTGAAGAACGGATTGCCGGTACCGCCTGCAAGCAGAGCCACACCGCCCTCTTCCAGGAAACTGAGGACTTTGTCCCTCATATAATAATTGGCAAACGGCTCGATAGGGGTAGCGGTGAACACTTCAGCTTTCACTCCCTCCTTCTTGATCGCCAGAGAAAGGGCGATGCAGTTGATAACCGTAGCCAACATTCCCATCTGGTCTCCCTTTACACGGTCAAACCCGAGTTTGGTACCTGACAGACCTCTGAAAATATTGCCTCCTCCTATAACTACAGCTACCTGAACTCCGGTTTTTGCAGCTTTTGCTATCTGAGCGGCGAACTGCGAGAGGACTGCTTCGTCGATGCCTTTTCCGTCAGCTCCGCCTATGGTTTCTCCGCTTAATTTCAGTAATACCCTTTTGAATGCCATAATAAAATGCTGTTGTTGATTAAACAAATGTAGCCAAATATTATTTTTTTTACAACTTTCAAACTATCTTTGCGTATTATACACTGAAATATTCAATAACGATATTATGTCAAGCATATTCAAATCATCCATCGGAAAGAAGCTTGTGATGTCTATCTCAGGCTTGTTCCTCATCCTGTTTTTGACACTCCACATGTGCATTAACCTCATTTCTGTTTTCAGCGAGGAGGGTTTCGAGAAGGCATGTGAGTTTATGGCGCTTCCAATTATCGACATAATGGTTCCGATTCTGGCAGCGGGCTTTGCAATTCACATCATTTTCGCGATTATTCTCACCGCAGGCAACCTGAAAGCACGTGGCAAAGTAAGATACGAGGTTCCTAACAAAGCCGCAACAGACTCTTTTGCAGCCCGCAATATGTTTGTGCTGGGTTTGATTATCTTCCTGGGCCTTGCACTTCACCTGACAGATTTCTGGGCTAACATGCAGCTTAAAGATTGGATGGGTAACGAACCGGACAATCCTAATATGCTCCTGGCTAATACCTTCGGCAACGTCCGTATCACCATTATGTACCTGCTTTGGTTTGCAGCTATCTGGTTCCACCTTACTCACGGATTCTGGAGCGCATTCCAGACAGTAGGTTTGAACAACAACATCTGGATGAAGAGACTCAAATGGATTGCATACATCTACGTTACAGTGCTTATGCTCGGTTTCGCAGTTACAGCAGTTACAGCCTGTGTCAAAGCTAACTCCAACACTTTGGGAACTATCGAACACGAAGAGTTTACAGGTATCGACCCTTACGGCAACGACGATCCGCAGACAGCTGAAGAGAATCTGCTGTCAAGCAATCTTGATGAAGTTAATCAGACAACTCCGGCTGATATTCAGGAAATTCCTGTGGCTGCAAAGCGTTGCCCGCATTGTACAAGCGAACTGAAAAAATAACAGAAAAGAACGCATATTTTATCCC
>JAGDBY010000095.1 GCA_017958765.1 Bacteroidales bacterium
CATTGTTTTAGGTATTTGTCGATTTTCTCAGGTGTCCCCAGGTCGAAGATTTTCACTCCCGGATAAACCGCAGCCTTGATTGTATGTTCTTTACATACAGATAGATAGAAGTCTATTATAGAGAATTTCTCCGGCCAGCTCTCCATCAGGGAGAATACTGCCGGCGATACGCACTGCACTCCGGAGAATGCCAGCAGGTGACACTTGGAGAGATCCAGCTCGCCGTAAGGGGTTTTGGTCTCGCCGGTAGAGACGTTAGTCCACCCTACCAGCTTCATATTCTCATCGAATATCAGGTACCTCTCAGTCCTTCTGTCGCTCACAAGGAGAGTTGCGACATAATTCTCTTCTAGAGCATTGCGGGCGGCATCCATAGCGAAACGGGAATAATCCAGATTGGTGAAGATATCCACATTGTGTACCATAAACTGCTCATTTCCAAGCAGTCCTGCAGCCTTCTTGACAGCTCCTCCCGTCTCGAGAGGCCTCTCAAGCTCCTCGCTCAGAGCAATATGGCTTCCGAAAAAGCCGTATCCTGCCAGATAGCCTTCTATCTTCTCGGCGAAGTGATGTACGTTGATCACAAAGTCCTTGAAGCCGAAGTCTTTGAGCGTCGTGAGTTTGTGCTCGAGCATAGTCTCATCGCCCACGCGTACGAGAGCCTTGGGATTTGATCTGGTCAGATCCCCGAGTCTGGTGCCGAGCCCCGCCGCCAAGATGAAAACCTTCATTCTACAACTCCTCCGTAATGCCGAGCGCTTTATGGCTCAGAATGACCCTCACGTCAAAACGCGACAGGATATGCTGAGCAAGCCTCTCCGCACAGTAAACCGAACGGTGACGCCCTCCGGTACATCCGAACGAGAACATAGCGTGGTCGAAACCGCGGCTTATAAAGTATGAAATATGCTTATCCACAATAGGATACAGTGTCTCCAAGAACTCAGTTATACCTCCGTCCTCCTCGAGGAACTCTATCACGGCGTTGTCCCGACCCGTCATAGTCTTGAACCTCTCGTACCTCCCGGGATTCTCATAGGCGCGGCAGTCGAACACGAACCCGCCGCCGTTTCCGCTCAGATCTGGAGGAATCCCTTTCTTATAGGAGAAACTGTTCACCTCGACGGTGAGAGTGTCAGGGAGCGTAACCTCAACAGATGAAGAGAATACGGACCTGTGAGCGATCACCTCGCGCAGTACCTCGGTCAGATAAGGATATTCTTCGAAAGGATTCTCCAGCAAGACCGAAAGATTGTCCAGCGCGAAAGGAATGGACTTTATAAAGTGAGGCTTCTTCTCATAAAGGCCTCTGAAGCCGTAGGCTCCGAGAGTCTGCAGGCATCTGAAAAGGACAAAATGTCTCAGCGTGCTGCGGAACTCGTCCCTGTCAACGTCGGTATATTTCTGCAGAGAATCCAGATAGCACTCCACAAGCTCCCGCTTCACATTCTCCGGGAATGCGGCCCTGGCCTGCCATACAAAAGAGGCTACGTCATAGTGCACCGGGCCGTAGCGTCCGCCCTGAAAATCTATGAAGTAAGGCTCGTCGTCGGCCGACACTATCACGTTCCTGCTCTGGAAATCGCGGTACATAAAGCCCCATGTGTGAGCCCCTAACAGATTCGCTTTCAATGCATTGAAATCATTCTCAAGCCTTATCTCATCAAACTCAAGCCCCGTCAGCTTCAAAAAGCAGTACTTAAAGTAATGCAGGTCGAACTCAATGTTGTACCCGTCGAACTTACTCTGCGGATAGCAGAACGAGTAGTCGAAATCATCGCCGGTAGAGAATTGGAAATCCGCCAGAAGACAGACAGCTTTCTTCACAAGCTCCATATTGTCGAGATGTTCGAACAGAGAGTCGTACCCGAGATCCTTCTGCAGGTAGCAGAGCCTGTCGTCGCTGACACCGTAGATATTCGGGACCGGAAGCCCCATAGAATAGAAATAGCGGGCCAGCTGAATGAAGGCGTTATTCTCCGCAACTGACTGACCTTCAGTAAAAATAACTGAAGCGGGAACGGAAGAATCATCCCCGAGGGCCTCGTCTCTGAACACCCGGTAGTTACGGCGGTTGCTTCCGGACGAAGCAATAGCTTCAATCTCCCCGGGATCAACCCCGAACACTTCTCTGTAAAGCTCTTTCAACATATTATGCAGCTCTCATTGTCTTGTCTGGACTCACTTTAGCTATGAAAACGGATGTCACCCTCAGGATTGTCATTATCACAAACAGCGAGAGGATGTCCGCCAGGAGTATGTAAACAAAGTTAATATCAATCGGGACGTATTTCACGAAATAATTGTCCGGATTGAGGGTTATCACTTTGAAATATTTCTGGATGAGGCAGAGGGCCAGGGCGAACACGTTTCCTATTATCAGCCCTTTCCCCACTATGTTCAGGGAAACGTACTTGAAGATGTCGCCGACACCCTTGTTATCCATTCCGAGAGCCTTCAGCAGGCCGATTGTGGAGATCTTCTCGAAGAGAATGATAAGCAGGGTCGAAATCATATTGAATCCGGCCACTATCACCATCAGAATCAGCACTATAACCACGTTCATATCTAGCAGCGTGAGCCAGTCGAAGAGATTCGGGAAGATTCTCTTTATGGAAGTGGTGAACAGCCCCGGGTCGGCTTCGCTGCCGTGCTCGAATACGAACTCCTCCACAGCCCGGAATCCCGCGTCAATCGGAACTCCGTCCCTCAGCGAGACTTCTATAGCCGACACCTCGTCGGGGTTCCAGCCGTTAATTCTCTGGACGTGACGGATGTCCGCAAGGAGCAGAGTCTTGTCGATATTCTCCAGCTGAGCATCGTAGATACCGCACACGTTGAAGCGGCGGACCTTCACCTCGTCGGAGATAAAATAGGCCGTGATGCTGCTCCCGAGCTCATAGCCCATCACATCGGCCATCGTGGTGGAGATTACCACGTCGTTGGAGATACGGCCGCTGTAGACCGGCATCTCCCCCTCCACCAGCACCGACTGAAAGAACGATCCGTCGTAGAGAGAATCGATACCTTTCAGATAGACGGCGTAGATATTCTCCTCGGTCTTCAGAAGACCTGCCGTGTATGCAACCGGCTGAATCTTATCTACATACGGCTGACTGCCGAGCTCTTCGAGATAGGAGATGCTGTCGGTGAAAGGGTATTTGTCATTCATCACCGACTGCCCGGGCTGGACAAGCGCCAGCTCCCCCATAAACCCGGAGGCCTTGGTCTTGATCTCTCTCCTGAAACCGGCCACGACGGTCACCGCAATTATGATAACGGCAATGCTCAGGGCAACACTTATTATACCTATAGTGCTCCCTTTGGCATTCTCTTCCGCCTTAAGCTTGCTCCCTATGAAACGGTCGACCTTCATTGAAAAGCTACTCTATAACTTTCTTATACTCACCGTATCTGTAGATTATGTCATCGACATAAGATACTGTCTGTTTTCCCAAAAAAGAAGGATTCTCATCGAAGGATGCGGCCACCGAGTCCCATTGATTCGGGTCGTATCCATTCTCCATAGCGAATACGCGGCAGTCGCCTATCCTGGCCTCCCCTGCATTGTACGAGGCGAGGGCGAACTTTAAAACGTTCAGAGAATCAAGACCTTCATTCTTATACAGATTGTACAGGTAGTTGAAGTGGAGCGTCCCCGCCTTGATGTTCAGCTCCGGATTGTACAGGTCCTCGATCCCGTAACGGGCCGCAGTCGAAGGCTTGAGCTGCATCAGTCCCTGAGCGCTCTTCTCCGATACGGCTCCCAGATAGTACTGAGACTCCTGATATGTGATTGCAGCAATCAGAATCCAGTCCAGTCCCACGAAATTGCTGTATTTCTTGATAATGTCGTCGTACGGTGAGAGATATGTCACCGGAGTGTCGCTCGCGGCTATTCTCTCCAGCTTGTACGACCTGAAGAACCGCACGCACATTCTCTCGTAGATACGGCTCTTCTTGAACGAAGAGAGCCAGAAATTCACGTTGTTGACCAACTCCTTGTCCTGCTCGCCGAAGACCATCACCAGGTCGTTTCTCACCGGGATACTGGCGGTCACTTTGCCGGCGAGATTAGCCGGAATCTCCAGAGAATCAGTCACTATGATATCCACTCCGTCGCCCAGATTCTTCCAGGCGCCGTTGTCCGCAGCCAGAATTCTGACAGTCTTCCCAGTCTCATCTGCATAATTCTGCAGCAGTTCATAGCAGAATCCTGCCGCACGCCCCTGAGCCGACGTGATACGGCTGTCCACCAAAATGACGCAGTTAAGGCTGTCGGCATCAGATCTGAAAAAGACGCTGCGCTCCCCTTCGTGTTTAGCAAGGATCAGACTCACGATGATAAAAACCACGATGAGAAGAGCGATTATGATGATCTTTTTCTTGTCCATCACTAATAGAACGGCCAGAATATACCGAATTTCAGAACCCTGTCAGTCATAATGTACCTGTTGGCTGAGAAGTAAGCCTTCTGCGGCCAACCGTAAGCCACATTCTCCAGCTTGACGAATATGCTGGCCTTCTTCCACTGCATATTCACGAAGAGGTCGATGTAAGGATTGGTCGATACCACCTCCCTGCTCTGATTGTAGAACACTCCAAGGTCAGGGATGAATCCCGGGAACTTGAAAGGTGAGGTAATCAGGGCGTTAGCACCGATTTGCATAGTCATAACATCCTTGACCACAGGGAATTGGATATAATATCTC
This sequence comes from Bacteroidales bacterium, assembly GCA_017958765.1. Lineage (GTDB taxonomy): Bacteria > Bacteroidota > Bacteroidia > Bacteroidales > UBA932 > Equibacterium. Next base: position 4,713 of record JAGDBY010000095.1, read on the forward strand.
AGATTAGCCGAAAGTTTCGGCAGAGGAAGTACGTCTTCATTGGAAGAGGTCTGGAACAGCAATCTGTTGTCAAAATGGAAATGCCAGACTTTGAAATTCTTCTGCAAATAAGCACTGAACACCTGTACCGGAGCCTCAGCCTGACGGATCACCGTCAGAGAGTCGTAGTAGATCTTGTTGGAGAGGACGGCGTAACCCACCGAAGCCTGCAGATCCCAGTGAGGGATGTCCAGAGAGACCTCAACTTTAGTCTCGTTGGACTTCGAGAACTCATTGTCCCACTGGTGGTGGTTGAAGTAGAGATACTGCTCGAAAGGATGAGGAGCCGTGGTGGCCGTCTCTGCATGGGCGGTCAGGTTGATACCGTCTTTAAACGGGAACACCGACAGTCTCAGATTAGCCTCCGCCCTGAGGTCCCCTGCATAGTGCCCCGAGAGGAAGTACTGCGCCCTGGCATCCCAATAGAAATACTTCTTGAACTTACCTTCCACTCCGCCGTATACATATGTATTATGGAGCCACTTGGTGTTCTTGACGGCCGGGTCAAACTCCGGTCTGAAAGCATAATAGCCGAGCAGCTGATACCCGATTCCGGCGTTTATTGTGGAGAGAATGGCATCCTTGGAGAATGGCTGCAGATTTATAAACAGCTTATTCTCAAAGCGTTTCACTGATATAGAATCGTTGGAAGCCTTATTGCTTATAACATTTATATTCTGGTAGAATGCTCTCTCCGAAGCCTTTGTCAACTCGTCAGTGTAGAGTTTAGAATATGTAGAGAATTCTATGCTGTGACCTATGTAAGCCACCGTTCCCTCTCCCACTCTTAGAGAATCCCGGTTCTTTCTGAAGAAGTTCATCGGGACGGTGAGACTGTGTGTGAGGAACACCGTACGGCGTTTGAGCTTGTTGTTGGCCTTCGAGAGATTGATCGGGACAACCTTCTTGTCGATGATGGTATCCCTAACCATCGAAATGTCGCTGACACCTCCGTTCTCCTCACGGATAATAGTCTGGCCGAGGAAGCCGAAATGAACCTCATATCTGTCTCCCAGATAGTCCACACCCACATCCCAGTTCTTGTTGGCGCTGTTCTCGTTGGTGAGAATACCCGCGCCTCCGTACTTCTGATAGAGCAGCTTCACGTTCAGCTTAGGAGTCACATTCATTGTGGTCAGAACCCTTACGTTCTGATCCTCCTTAGTCCTGACTGAGAGCGGAGTACCGCTGTAAACCAACTCTGTATAAGGAGTTTTCACATTGTACATCACCGCCGTCTCAGGGGTGTATGAATAAGCCAGATACGGCTCGAAGAACGGCGCCTCTTTCAGCTTCTCCCGCTTGAAGTAGTTGAAACTCATCGAAGGAGAGCCCGCCACACCGAGATGGATTGCATTGAGGTCCTTGCGGTAGATCTGAAGGTCGTTGAAGTGATAATTGTAGGTGGTGTCGTATTTCTGGAGGTTGATCTTGTTGGTGTTCTGACTGTGAGTCCACATCAGCAACCTGTTGTAATACAGCGAGTCAGGGATCAGATAAGTGTCCAGAATTCTCGGGGTGTTCTTGAAAATACTGTCCCGACGGTCCTTCTTGTTCTGCCTTACCGCCTTTCTGATATCCTTCTCATCCGGCAGGTCTGAGCCGAGCACCAGAATGTATTCTCTCTCCAGAGAGTCCATCAGGAACAGGGTGTATTCATCCAGCTCGAGCAGACTCATATACAGAGAATCGTCCAGCCACTCCTGGGAGATCCCCGGGTCGGTCTTGACGGTATCCTGAAGCATAAGACTGTACACGCTCCTGCGCGCGAACGCATCCCCGCTCCCAAAAAGGGAGAAGGCCGCAAACAGCGCAACTGCGATAAAATATCTTATACTGCGGGAAACCTGCATTTATACCAATTTAGCTCCGGAAGCCTCGAGCTCGCCCAAAGCATTCCTATGTCCGTTGTAATCTACAAAAGCCAGACCGTCCACAATCAGCTCCACATCGTGCTCTGCATTGATAAGGTCCTTGCAAGTATTCAACACGCAGAATTCGGTGGCGATACCGCATACATATACATCCTCCGGCAGCACGTCGTTCAGACTCAGGCCGGCCGCATTGCGGGCCTCGAATCCTGAATACTGCTCCACGGCCGGGTCGGTCCCTTTGTAGAAGCAATTGCTCTCTGAAGGCCTCTGGGCCTCATTCTCAAGATTATAGAATGCCTCGTGGACAGCGCCGCCTCTTGTCCCCGCCACACAGTGCACAGGCCAGATACCGCCGTTCTTCTCGAAAGAACAGTGATTCTCCGGATGGTGGTCTATCACATAGTAAACCTTCAGATTCTGATGGCTGTTGATGTACTGCACCATCATTGCGACGGCGTTGATTGCGTTACCGCAAGCCAGACTGCCGTCTATAAAGTCGTAAAGCATATCGACTACGACAAGAGCTTTATTGTTGTCCGCTGAGTTCATCTATCTCTTTGATTATTCTGTTGATAAGATTCATTTTTATGTCATACAGATCGTCTGACACGTCCACTTTATAATAGTGAGGGTTAATCAGACGGGTCTGAGTTTTATTCAGATGGGTCAGATTGTCGAGGTAGTAATCTCTCTTCTCGAAGATTGTAGGCTCGGCCATAACCTTCTCGCCGTTCTCAATAACCTGCAGCTGCAGAGGCTTGTAGGTGTATGTCCCCGCCTTAAAGACTGTGGTCTTGGTCTCGTCGAACTCCGCCCTCACTTTGAGGGTTTCGCCCGCCTTGATCATCTTCTCGAAAGAATCGCCCCTCAGGCAGATAATGTCAGCCTTGAACTGTCCGTCCTGAATGATTCTGTAGACAATCTGGAAGCCCGGGTTGATCAGCTTCACCTTGTCCTCTGAGCGCTTGAGCACAGGCTGACCGTCAACCTGCACCAGCTTGTAAACATTGCCGAAGCAAGGATTGTGCTTGCTGGTGGCAATCGCGTCACCCACTCCGTAAGCGTCTATCTTACAGTTCTGCGCCTCGAGGTTCGAGATGATATACTCGTCCAGAGAATTGGTGGCGAATATCTTGCACTTCGTAAGGCCCGCCGCATCGAGCATCTCACGGCACTTCTCAGAGAGATATGCCAGATCGCCGCTGTCCAGACGGATGCCGTAACCCTGAGGGTAGCTGTCATCTATGCCGTTGGCTTTGAAAGCCTTGATAGCGTTAGGGATACCGCACTTGAGGGTATCGAAAGTATCCACCAGCAGAATCAGTCCCTCGCCCATATGGGTCTTCAGGTAAGAGTCAAAAGCCTGGTATTCTCCCTTGATAGAGACACCGAAGGAAGTGGTGTAACTGTGAGCCATAGTACCGCTCGAAGCGAAGCCGAAAGTATTGGCTGTCAGAATATTGGAGCTGTTGGCACATCCTCCTATGAAGGCCGCTTTTCCGCCGTAGATTGCCGCCCACGGACCGTGAGCGCGGCGGCTTCCGAACTCGCTAACCGGCTTGGTGGTAGCGCGTGTCACTCTGGAAGCCTTCGTGGCAACCGCCATCTGGTGGTTCATTATACAGAGCATAGGTGTCTCGAGCACCTGCGCCTGAATCAGAGGAGCCTCGACAGTGATGACAGGCTCTGAAGGGAATGCTATCTCACCCTCGCGCATTGAGTACACATTACCTGTGAAACGCATCTTGGCGAGGTATTTACGGAATTCTGCATATTCTTCTCCGGGGATGAACTTCTCGAAGAAACTCTCATCTTCGTTGCCGAGCTGTGAGATCATATCCAGAACCTCTCTCACACCGCAGACTACAGCCCAGTTATTCTTGTCAGGAGCGCTTCTGAAGAACAGATTGAATACCGCTATTTGATCCTGACGGCCGTCTTTAAAGAATGACTTTCCCATTGTGTACTGGTACTTGTCGGAGCAATAAGCTATGTTTAGATTGTCCATTGAAACCGTTTTAATAACTGGTAAAGTTAATAAAAAGCTATATCTTTGCCAAAACTAAACTAAATCAATGAAAAAACTCATTTTTGCCATTCTGGCGCTCCTTATGAGCTCTCTGTGCGAACTTAGCGCGCAGGATCTGCTTAGCAAGCTCGAAGCGCTCCCTTCAGTTAAGAAAGTTGAAACTCTGGACAGCGGTGACTTCGCTGAGAAATACCTTCTCTATTTTGAGCAACCGATTGACCATAAGCATCCTAAGAAAGGAACCTTCACTCAGAGAGTATTCGTAAGCAACGTATCGGTGGACAGCTCTACAGTCCTTGTGACCGAAGGCTACGGAGCCGCTTACGGCATGAACGGCCGCAACCGCTCCGAGGTATCACGCCTGTTCAACCTCAACAATATCGTGGTAGAGCACCGTTATTTCCTCGAATCCACCCCTGAAGGCAAAAACTGGAAGTACCTCACAGCGGAGAATGAGGCCAACGACCTTCACCGCATCGTCACCGAGCTGAAGACCGTATTCCCTAAGAAATGGATCTCTACCGGCAGCAGCAAGGGCGGTCAGAATACAGTAATCTACCGCAGCTTCTTCCCTGACGATATGGACATCAGCGTCCCTTACGTAGGCCCGTTCTGCCGAGGCGTTGAAGACGGCCGTCACGAACCGTTCATCGCCAATTTCGCAGGCACCCCCGAAGCCAGACAGAAGATTCTCGACATCCAGACCGAGTTTCTCAAGAGAAGAGACCGCCTGATGCCGATGCTCAAAGATCTCGTAGAATCAAGGGGTTACAAATACCGTATCTCCCTGGACGAGGTCTACGACTACACCGTGTTGGAATTCTCCTTCACATTCTGGCAGAGAGGTTACAATCCTGACAGAATCCCCGCTACCGACATCTCTGACGAAGAGCTGTTCAGATATTTCACCGGTATCAGCACCCCTGACTACTGGGAGGAAGGGAGCCCTACCACCCCGTTCTTCGTAATGGCAGCTAAGGAGCTGGGCTACTACGGCTACGACATCAAGCCGTTCAAGCCTTACCTCACCATCAAGAGCGCCAAGCATTATCTCAAGAAGATCTGGCTTCCTAAAGAGGTCAAGAACGTGCGTTTCAGCAAGAAACTGAGCCGCCGCCTCGATAAGTTCATCAAGAAGACCGACTGCCGCATTCTCTTCGTCTACGGAGAATTTGACCCTTGGTCAGCAGTTCGCGCCGGTGACAAACACGGCAGCAACGTTCACATCTTCATCAAACCCGGCGGAAGCCACAGCTCGAACATCAACACCCTTCCGGAGGAGATGAAGGCAGAGGCCCTCTCTATCCTCTCTCAATGGCTATACACCACTAAGTAAACATAATGAGCAACGAAATACTGTTTTTCATCACCGCCATCACAAGCTTTCTGATGGTGATTCTCGCATTCCGTCTCTACGGAAAGGCAGGAATTTTCATATGGCTCGGATTTGCTACCGTCGTGGCAAACATCGAGGTCATCAAGTGTGTCGACATTTTCGGCCTGCCGGTCACCTTGGGAAACGTTCTCTACGGATCCACATTCCTGTGCACCGACATTCTGAGTGAACTCTTCGGAGGCAAAGTCAGCCGCCGCAGCGTGAGAATGGGATTCTACGCCCTGATATGCTTCACCGTCCTGATGCAGATAGCCCTCGCCTTCATCCCCAACGACAGCGACTTCGCATCACCGGCAATGCACGAACTGTTCTCTCTCTCGCCGAGAATCTGCATCGCTAGCCTTCTCGCCTACCTGATTAGCAACACGCTTGACACATACACTTTCGACTGGATTGGAAAACACACTAAGATCCTGTGGCTCAAGAACAACGGATCCACAATGACAAGTCAGCTCGTCGACTCCATTCTCTTCACCTTCGGAGCCTTCTACGGCCTGTTCGAGATGAAAGAGCTCTGGCTTCTCGTCCTGACAACATACATCATCAAAGTGTTTATCGCCATGATAGACACCCCGTTCGTATACTGGGCAAGAAAGATCTGGAATGAAAAACACGAAGAACTGGAGAATAAGATCGCATGAAAAAACTGAGCACTCTGCTAACCCTTCTTCTTTGTCTGAGCCTTACCGCCTCAGCCCAAACCTGGACAGAGAATAACCACTTCCTCAAGTCATCGATTATCGGCAACATCGGAAAAGATTACGCCAAGGTCATAAGCGAATCGACTCAGGGAACAGACAATAACACCGGCTACGCATACATGGAGGCCGGTTTCGGCTTAAAACCCGAAGCCAGCAACTACCTCTACGCCCAGTTCTTCTGGGAGCAGAAATTCTGGGAGACCCCGCTGTTCATCCACGGAGAATTCCGCACCACCCTGTTCGACGGACAGTTCGACAATATCCACTACCTGGGAGCCGCTTACTGTTTCTACACCCCTCACGGATTCGCAGCAATCGAGCCCCTCTACAGATACAACAAACACGAAGGCCACGGATACCAACTCTCCATCGTCGGCGGCTGGGACTGGGAGCGATTCGATCTGGCAGAATACTTCGACTGGTGGGGAAACCGCGCCAGCGACTTTGTGCCTAGAAGCGTCTACTCAGAGACACGCGGCTACTTCAAGATCAATAAGCGTTTCGAGATCGGCGCAGTCCTCATTCTCTCAAAATACTTTGACGACCCCGTCAACGCCAACCTCTTCGGCGGCCTCAAAGTCAACTTGTAAGCACTTCCGGCCAAGATATCCTCGGCGGAGCGAGGAGAGCACACCCAACAGCTCCCCGCAGCTCTGACGGGAGATATCTTGGCCCGCACATCCGCTTCTTAGGCCCCGCCACCGCCTACC
>JAGDBY010000096.1 GCA_017958765.1 Bacteroidales bacterium
ACAATGAACTTGGCGTCATTTCCCATTCTGGTGAGGAACATTTTCAGCTGGCCGAACGTCGTATTCTGGGCTTCATCCAGAATCACGAACGCCCTGTCAAGGGTACGTCCCCTCATATATGCCAGCGGAGCTATCTGGATAGTGCCGTCCTCGATGAGAGACTGAAGCTTCTTGGCAGGTATCATATCCTGCAGGGCGTCGTACAGCGGCTGCAGATAAGGATCCAGCTTGTCCTTCATATCTCCCGGAAGGAATCCGAGTCTCTCTCCCGCTTCCACTGCAGGTCTGGTCAGTATCAGACGCTTAACCTCTCTGTTTTTCAGGGCCCTTACGGCAAGGGCTATGGCTGTATATGTCTTTCCGGTTCCTGCAGGTCCGATGGCGAAAATCAGGTCGTTGTCGTAGTAATCTTCTACAAGTTTTTTCTGATTCTTGGTCCTGGCCTTAATCAGTTTTCCGTCTGTTCCGTACACGATGGCGTAGTCCTTTCCCTCGTTCATCTCTATTTTACCCACCTCGTCTTTATGATCGGAGCGGACCTCATCGAAAAGATCATCGACATCGTAGGCATTGAGGGTCGACTTTGTCATTCTCTTGGCTATCAGAGAATTGAGCTTTGTTTCAAAAGCTGCTATATCGTCCTGGGCACCTATGGCCACAATCTCTGAACCTCTCGCGAACGCTTTGATCTTCGGGAAATGAGATACCAGTTGATCGAACAGTTTGTTGTTGACGCCATATATTTCCACCGGGTCAACGTCGGTTAACGTGATTCTTTTTTCTGACATATATTACTCTTTGATTTCTTCATCCAGTTTTAAACCCTCCGTGTGCCATACGCTCATATTCTCCTGCTCACCGTAGACCAGGTACACACCCACCTCCAACGCCTCTGCAAGGCGCTTAGCATCCTCCACTCCCACAACCATAAACCAGGTGGCGTAGGCATCCGCGTCGGCGCAGTTGTCAGCAACTACGGTAGCGCTCAGCAGGGAGTGCCTTACAGGGAATCCTGTGAGAGGATTGATGGTATGAGAATATTTGACGCCGTTCTCGTAGTAGAATTTACGGTAGTTGCCCGAGGTAACAACGGCGCAGTCCGATATCGAAAGAATATCCTGCTTCAAGGCTCCGGCGCGGTCATTGCCGTCGACAGGCTTGTCTATCCATATTCTCCAGTCATCTCCCCTGGAGCTTTTTCCTTTACAGAGAATTTCTCCGCCGATCTCAATCAGATAATCTTCACAGCCCAACTCATCCAAAAGCTCTCCGATTACGTCACAGGTATATCCCTGAGCTATGGCGTTGAAATTAAGCTGAGCCTGACTGTCAAGCTTCCTTAGACGGAACAGTCCCTGAGAGTCTTCGTAAATCTCGAACAGGTCCATCCCGATATGCTCCTTCAGAGACGGAATCATTGTGGTATCCACGCTCGTCTTGTCGAAACCGTAGCCCCACAGACTGAACAGAGGGCCTGCGGAAGGATCAAAAGCTCCGCCGCTCAACTTCCATATATCCAGCGACTTATTGAAAACTTCCACGAAATATTTATCCAGAGGGACATTTTCTCCCGCATTTACTTTGGAGAGAACGGAACCTTTGTTGTATCCTGAGATGGAATTGTCTATAGCTACCAGCTCCCGGTCGATGAGGGAGCTGAGTTCGCTCTTGGAAACTTCAGGGGGAACGTTGCACCTTATATTATAAGTGCCTCCCTGAGCATAGCCCGTAATAACCTCATATGAAGTTTCGCTCTTGCATCCGAAGAGGGTCAGAATGGATATCAATAACAGCAAACTCCTAAGCGGGGCTCTCATATGGTGGCACAATTTTCGTACTTCGTCTTTGTGCAAATTTACAATAAATATTATATTTGTAGCTCGTTGGTGGATTAGCTAATGAAGAAAACTTTACTACTTTCCATATTGTTTTCAGTGTGCTGCCTGTCAGTACTCCCTTCCTGCGTCAGAGAGAAGGAGACTCCGTGGCGTGACACTTCAAACGGTGTTCTCCAAATCAAGGCTCCGGCCTATTCTCTGAGAAATCAACTGATCAAGATAGAGGCTACAGGTATTAACTGGCCGTTAGATCCTACCTATACCTGGACAATCGGCCTGATATCCAACGACACGCTTGTCGGAAACCCTATCATAGCACGTCTTCCTGACACCACAGGCAGCATAAGCATTTACCTGAAGATTGTCAAAGACGGTTTCTTCGACACCAACGGTTACGGCAGCACCGTTGCTCTGGACACTTCCGCAGCAAACAATTCTCTAACCGGCAGAGTTTACACGGCGGACACATACGTTGATCAGATAGATCACTATCTGTATCACACCACCAAGGTCGGCAATCTGGAATGGTTCGCAGACAATCTGGCCTGGGACGGCGTAGGCAAAGCCTTCAAAGATGCAGAAGCCACCAAATATTTCTTCGGCAGACTGTACACCTGGGATGAAGCTACGGGAGGAGAGTCAGCATCGGGACTCGGCAACGGCCCACAGGGTGCCTGCCCTCCGGGTTGGAGCGTTCCTACGGCTGAGGATTGGGAAGACTTCGGAATGGCTGTCAACGGCGGTGAGCAGGTCAGTTTCCTCGATAACTGGGAAGGGCTCGGCGAGAAAGTTACAGTCGAAGCGATGTATTTCAACGAGAAGATGTGGCCGTATTCTCCGGACCACAATCACGGGAATATGTTCAACTGGAATGCCATCCCGGCAGGTTACAGCTTTATAGACAATTACATCACCAAAGGATTCAAAGACTACGCTCTCTGGTGGTCTTCAACTGAAAAAGATGAAGATTTAGCATATTTCAGGTCAATCTACTCTCAGATACCTGACTTCAACGTCAGCTACACGGACAAGACCGACTTCAGAGTCTCCGTGCGGTGCGTAAGAAAGATAAATTAAAAAAAAGCCCTCGGTCGAGGGCTTTTTTTACATCTTGTCTGCAAAGAAATCGTTGCCTTTGTCATCCACCAGGATGAAAGCAGGAAAATCTTCAACCTCGATCTTCCAGATTGCCTCCATTCCTAGTTCAGGATACTCCAGACACTCGACTTTCTTGATATTGTCCTGGGCGAGTTTAGCTGCAGGACCGCCGA
>JAGDBY010000097.1 GCA_017958765.1 Bacteroidales bacterium
GGAATCATTCTCTTAACCACATTGACAAGCGTCCCTGTAAACGGCAGCATAATGGCGACAGTCACCGTATTGAAGAAGGTATGGAACATGGCCAGCTGCACCTGAGGGACCGCCGGGAACAGCCGTTCGAAGACAGAACCGTATGAAATGTCAACCCAGCCGAGCCCCCACGCTGCCAGCATAAAGAGTACAACGCCGGAGCAGTTGAACAGCAGGTGGATGAGAGCGGTCCGCTTGGCATTGGTACCGCTGGTAACGCCCGCTATGACAGCCACCACGCAGGAACCGATATTTGAACCCATCGTCAGGTAAATACCCTGATCAATGCCGATAAGGCCGGTCACTACCATAGCGAGGGCTATGGAAGTCATCACCGATGAACTCTGGATAATGGCTGTGAATATAGCACCGAGCAGCACCAGCAGCAGAGGGTTGCGGATTCCGGAAAGGAAGGTCTTGACCCCTTCCAATGCTGCGAAGGCTTCCATAGAACCGCTCATCAGAGCCAGACCTACGAACAGAAGACCGAAGCCGGCCAGAATGCCGCCGACAGTTTTATACCTGTTCCGTTTGGCAAAGATGGAAAGGAAAGCTCCCAGTCCGGCAAATGCGGAGAATATGATGCTGGTGGAGACCGAATTGCCGCCGAACATACCCAGGGCCACAATTTGGGCCGTAACCGTAGTACCGATGTTGGCACCGTATATGATGGTAGCCGCCTGAGCGAGGGAGATGATTCCGGCATTGACAAATCCGATTGTCATCACGGTCGTGGCGCCGGAACTTTGGATGGCTGCTGTTCCCAGGGCGCCGATTCCCACACCCAGGAGTTTATTGTCGGAAGCCTTTGAGAAGAGTTTTTTAAGTCTTTCAGAGCTCGCGGCTTCCAGATTGGAGCTCATCATCTGACACGCAATCAGGAATACTCCGATTCCTGCAAGAAGTGTCAGCAAAGAAGTTATTATTGCTGTTAAATCCATAGAATTTGTTTTAAAAGTAGACAATAGGTTCTCTTGACAGAAGAACCTTGCCTAAAGCCGCAGCCTGCAGCAGCGTAGCCACTGCCTTTCAAAACAATAATGAGAATCAAGGGGTTCCGGTAAGCGTGTCTGACTGCAGAATCGGTCTCCGAACACCGGAAGCGAAGGGGTCTGAACTTGTTCCTGAGAGCGTCGTTCCGTTCGGATGATAGCTTCTTCTTCCTCCACATCGTTCACCACTTCAAAGCCGACATCCTGTCCTTGTGAGAAGGCTACATAATGGGCGTTTTCGAGTAGCAAAGAGAGAAAAAGTGCAAGAAAAAGCGTGAGAATTCTCATCTAAGATTACGATTTACCGCCGCAAAGATAGCCACATTCTGCAATTTCTCCAAAATACAGAAAAGCCAGTCGACTGACTGGCTTTTGTTTTAGTAGCGGAGGGAGGACTCGAACCTCCGACCTCCGGGTTATGAGCCCGACGAGCTACCAACTGCTCTACCCCGCGATGTGGCTGCAAAAATAAGGCAGTTATTCTGAATATGCAAATTTTTTTCCCTTCCCATTATTTTGTAAGTTTGTGAAATATCAATCGATTATGTGATGAATACGATACTATTTAGAATTATGACAGCGGTCCTGGCGTTATTTGCCATAAATGCCTGTTCCTCTTCCTCTAGGCACACTTATCCCAAATACGACGGTACTGCAAGCAGTTGCTATCAAGGAGACAGCCCTCTGTATGACGATTACTTTACCCCGGAGAGATTGAGAGTTGACCTGGTTTTCGCAGGAAATCACAGGAAGAGTGAAGTCTTTTTGGACGGGCTGTACCGAGAAAGAGAATGGTCAGGTTCACCTATGTCCCTAATCGACAAAACAGGCATGGGGTCTTTGTTCTACGAAGTGTTTGCAGTAGAACCCTCGGGTACGGATGTGATAGAGAATGATTTAGAGGTACAGGACGGCGTAACTCCTACGCCTCCTGAAGAAGGTTCCTACAACACGTTGATATTCTCCAGGGGATTCAATACTCTTTTCGAAGAATGGACCACCACTGAAGAATCGAAAAGAGAGTCGATGTCTATGAACCAGACAATATGGCTTCCGATGCCCAAGCGGTCGGTTAAAATCGTAATTTACGGACGCGACAAGTCCACCGGAATGCTCGATCCGATGGGAGAATTCACTGTCAATCCCGCTGACAGACACATAGTTCCGCCAGAGGCTCAGAAGCAAAGCAAGCTTACAAACCTCATTGACAACGGACCTGTTACTGAAAAGGCCGATATAGTGTTTCTTGCAGAAGGTTATACCGAGGATCAGATGGGGAAATTCCTGAAAGATGCAGGCCGTTTCGCAGATTATATTTTCAGTATCGAGCCATTTGCATCCCACAGGAGTGACTTCAACGTGTGGGCTGTAGAGAGCGCCTCTGAAGAATCGGGCGTGGACATCCCGCAGAACGGCATTTGGCGCCATACTGCTATGGAATCCACTTTTGACACATTCTATACGGACCGTTATCTTACGATTTTTGACCACAGCAAAGTAGCTGATGCCGCTTCCTCGGCACCTTTTGACGTTATAGTCGTAATAGCGAACTGCGAAAAATACGGTGGCGGAGGTATTTACAATTCCTATGCGATGGGGACGTCGGATCACCCTATGTCGTTGGGTGTGATAGTTCACGAGTTCGCTCATCATTTCGCCGGCTTGGCTGATGAATATTTCAATAAATCAACAGGTTACGATGAGAGTTTCTACCCGTTGAATATCGAGCCTTGGGAGCCTAACATAACCACCAAAGTAGATTTCTCTTCAAAGTGGGAGGCCATTATGGGGCTGGATACAGGTCACGGAGAGGTAGGATTGTATGAAGGCGGAGGATATGTGGCCAAAGGAGTCTTCCGTCCCCTCGAAGACTGCATCATGCATCACCATACCCAAAGTTATTTCTGCCCTGTATGCAGCAAGGCGATAGAGAATATGATAGATTATTACACCAAAAAATAGAAAATGAAAATAGCGATAATTGGTGGCGGCAATATGGGAGGCGCCACAGCGATTGGCCTGGCCAAGGCCGGTTTTAAGAATCTGACGGTGACTGCCCGTCACCAGTCAACCCTGGACAAATTCAAAGGTCTGGAGATAAAGACCACTACCGATAACAAAGCTGCCGTAAAAGGGGCGGACTATATCATTCTCGTGGTAAAACCTTGGATGATAGAGGGAGTGGTAAAGGAGATAATGCCTGTTCTTGACCTTGACAATCAAGTAATTGTGTCTATGACTACCGGAGTTAAGGCGGAGCAGTACAGAGAATGGATGGGGAGCGGACTCAAACTCCTGTACGTGATCCCGAACACTGCAATCGAAGTGGGGGAGAGCATGACGTTTATCTCCAACGTGTCTGCTTGCGAGAAGGATGTGGAGTGTCTGAAGGTTCTGTTCGATACCGTGGGGACTGCAATGGTCGTGGAAGAGAGACTGCTGAGCGCAGGTACTGCCCTGGCTTCCTGCGGAATAGCATACGCTTTCAGGTATATCAGGGCAGCTGCCGAAGGGGGTGTGGAGTTGGGATTCTACGCTAAGGACGCTACCAAAATCGTGTCTCAGACAGTAAAGGGAGCCGCTTCTCTGCTCGAAGCTCACAGTTCCCATCCGGAGGCTGAGATAGACAAGGTTACCACTCCGGGCGGCATAACAATCAAGGGCCTGAACGCTATGGAAGAGGCCGGTTTTACCAATTCTGTAATAAAAGGATTAAAGGCCAGCAAATAGGGGAGCCTTGCTGTCTTTCTCTGAGAGAATCACCTTGCCTTCTTCAAACGGCCACGCTATGCCGAAGGCAGGGTCGTTCCATCTGTAACTACCCTCTGATTCAGGGCAATAGTAATTGTCACATTTATACTGGAACTTGGTGTTCTCGCGGAGCACGGCAAATCCGTGCGCAAATCCGCGGGGTATGTAGAGCATTGTCTTATTCTCTTCAGAGAGTTCTACGGCTGTGTATTGACCGAATGAGGCAGATCCTTGACGGAGGTCAACA
>JAGDBY010000098.1 GCA_017958765.1 Bacteroidales bacterium
GTTTGAGAAGGAGGTCAAAGACAATACACCTCAGAGACTTATCCCTGCCGAAATCTCCTTCAGCTCCAAACAAGCCGTAGCAACAACCGTAGGCGGAATCAAAGCTGCATACACTATTGATCAGGAATTTCCTGACGCTCTCAAGAAGGATGTGGCTACGGAGAATATCAAAAAGCAGCTCGAGAAAAGCGCCGGGGACTTCATTTTCAGGGTTTCCGACATTGACTCGTCCGATGTCAGATTCTACCCGGCCTCATTCTTAAACGGAGTCCGCAGAGCTCTCGCCGAAGAATTATCCCGCAAGATTGTGGAGGAACATCTCAAGAACCGCCGCTCTAGCGATATCGCTTCCAAGGTGGAGCGAAGCCGCAGCGTAGATACCGGGTATCAGGCAAACTGCTCCAACCATCTGGCCGAAAAGGTCTACAGAGAATTGGGATTCGACACCGTCGAACCGGCTTACGAGCTGACTCACCGCAAGGATGCAGAGCTGATGAGAACCCGCTACTGCATCAAATACGAACTGGCTCTCTGCCCTAAGAATCCTCAGTGCACCAAGGGGATGTACGGCAAAGAACTCTTCCTTGTAAACGGACGGAACAAACTGCGTCTCTTTTTTGACTGCAAACAGTGTGAAATGGTTATATTTTAGTATTTTTGCCGCACTAAAATAAGACACCATGTTAACTGTTCCCGCTTCAACAATTACCATCATCGTTATTGACATTCTGATAGGCCTCGCCATCCCGGCCTGCCTATATCTATACCTGAGAAAGAAGGGTGCAAAGACCAAGAATTTCTGGATCGGAGTTCTGGTAATGCTTCTGTTCGCATTCGTGCTTGAGAGCATTGTAAATGCGCTTGTTTCTCCGCTTCTTTTCCCGGGCGGACTGATCAATATCTGGAAATACGCTATTCTGGGAGGGCTTTTTGCCGGACTGTTTGAGGAGACCGGACGTTTTCTGGCTTTCAAGACAGTCCTTAGAAAATCAGCTTCAACCCCGAAGGACGCGTTGATGTACGGAGCGGGTCACGGCGGATTCGAGGTGTTCGTGATTCTGGCGCTCACTATGATCGGAAATCTTTTCCTGAGCATCCTGGTCAATCACGGCGCTACCGATCTGCTCACAAAATCACTTCAGGGAGAGGCTCTGAGCAATATTCAGGATGCATTCTACCTTCTCTGCACTACAGAATCGTCTCAATATCTGGTTCCAGTGATAGAGCGCATCTCAGCTATCATAGCTCAGTTGGCATTCTCTGTAATTGTATGGAAGGCTGCCACATCGGCCAAATACATCTGGCTCTATCCGCTGGCAATTGTTCTGCACCTGATCCTTGACGCTGCAGCAATCATCTGCAATTCTCAGTTCCACCTCCCTATCCTCGCCATCGAAGCAATAGTTTTGGCAATGGCACTCTGCTATGCCGGCATCGCTTGGATGGTTTACAAGAAAACACAAACCGCTGAATAGGAATATGAATACATCAAACCTGAAGGCATACCTTGCCATTCTGGGAGCCGTAACATTCTGGGGACTGTCTTTCGTCTGGACGAACAAACTGATCCACCTCAACATCCCCATCTTCACATTCATATTCGCAAGACTGCTTATAGCCGGAACTGTCCTGGTGCTGATATGCCTGTGCCTGGGCAAGCTCGAGAAACTCCGCAGGAAAGATCTGAAGTGGTTTTTGCTGATGGCCGTCTGCGAGCCTTTCATCTATTTCATCGCCGAGACTTACGGTATCAAGACCACTAATTCTCCGACACTGAGCGCCCTTATAATAGCTACCATCCCTATTTTTACAATGATGGGGGACAGATTATTCTATAAGACCGACATCTCCAAGTGGACGGTCATAGGCATTCTGCTCACTCTCCCGGGAGTTTTTCTGATGGTTATAAACGGGGGTAAGATCACCAGCGATTACTGGTGGGGAATACTGCTGCTGTTCCTCGCTGTGTTCGCAGCCTGCGGGTACAACCTCTGCATCCGCAACTTGGTGAACAACTATTCTCCGCTCACAATCTGCTACGTACAGTTCATTCTGGGCAGCGTGATGTTCCTGCCGCTGATGTTAACGACAAGAGGCAACTTTGACGTCGCCTCTCTGTTCACACGGGATGCACTGCTCCCTATTCTGTGTCTTGCGCTGCTCTGTTCCTGCCTGGCATTCTGCCTTCAGCTAATTGCCGTGGGAAGAATCGGAATCACCAAAGCGAGCGTCTTCAATGCCACAATCCCTATCGTATCGGCCGTCGCCTCATTCTTCTACGGAATGGAGACTTTCACCGTCATACAGATCGTCGGCATTCTGATTGTCGTATTCGGCGTGATTCTCGCTCAGACAAGACCGCACCGCATCAAGTAGCTATTCTATAACCTGAATCTTAGAATAGTCTCTCGGTTTTGCATCCGGAGCCTCATCAGGATATCCGACTGCAATGCAGAGAACCAATTTGTAATCTTCTCTGAATTTGAGCTGTCTCAGATACGGAGCTGCTTCAGGTGTGTCGTTCATAAAGTCTGTCTGAATACCGAGGCAGCAGGTTCCCAGTCCGAAAGAAGCTGCGGCATTGCAGATGTTGCCGGCAAGAAGGCCTGCGTCAAGGTCGGTGTAGCGGCCCGGGCCGTCAGGGATGGCAATGAAATAGACTGCCGTACCGTTCTTGAAGAAATTCTTGAAAGAAGGGTTATCCACCTGTCTGGCGGTTCTTTCATTGCGGCGCATCACCTCTTTGTAGACTTCGGTAATGCCGTTGATGTATTCAGGGCTGTCGACAATTCTGACCTCCCACTCCTGGGCATTTCTGGAATTCGGGGCATTCACTCCGATTCTGGCGATCTCCTCAAGGAGAGCTCGGTCAACAGGTTGATCGGTATAATTTCTGATGCTTCTGCGTGCAAGCAGCGTCTCGACAGTAGGGTTTGTGAAAGCGGAGCCTCCGTTCTTTTTAGGGGCTGCATTCTTACCGAGAATATAGCCCAGGCAGCATCCGGCAAGAATAAGGATCACAAAAAGGAGTACCAATGATTTTTTCATAGCGCTATGAGTGTTTTGTTATACTCAAAGATATAAAATTTTTATTGTTTTTGTTAAATTTGTATTTACTATGAAATTCTCCCAAATTAATGGAAATGAGAGCCTTAAAAGCAAGCTTAAGGCTATGGTGGATTCCGGGAAGACTCCCCACGCTTTTCTCTTCGTGGAAGAGGATGGAATGGGAGCCCTGCCTATGGCACTTGCTATGGCTCAGTACATTAACTGCAAGGGAGAAAAGAATGGCGATTCCTGCGGAGAATGCAATAGCTGCTATAAGATCGAGAAGCTGATCCACCCCGACGTGCATTTCTCATACCCTGTGAATACATCCCCTCTCCTTACCGAGTCGGAGAAAAAGAAGCCCACTTCCGATATGTTTCTCGAGCAGTGGCGGGAGCTGTGCCTGAGCAACCCGTATTTCAATGAGCAGGATCTCTACTCCGCTTTCAAGATTGAAGGGAAACAGGGTATCATCACCGTCAGCGAGGCGAAGAGGATTATCGACGTCCTCTCCCTGAAGCCCCTCGAGGCTGACAACAAGATAATGATCATCTTCCTGGCAGAGAGAATGAATTCCGAAGCCGCCAACAAGCTGCTCAAACTGCTGGAGGAGCCACCTGCAGGGACATTCTTCTTTTTGATTGCTCAGCAGCCGTCCAGGATTCTGACCACCATCGTTTCCAGGTGTCAGATGATACGTCTTCAGCCTGAGAATCCGGAAGATTTGGCCGGGATTCTCTCCAAGGAGAAGGGTATCGAACCTGCCGACGCCCTCAACTACGCTAAAGTCGCTGCAGGAAGCTACGGGAGATCCATTAAGCTGATTGAAGACAATCAGGCCGACGCAGAATACGAACAGAAAGTGAAAGACCTGTTCGA
>JAGDBY010000099.1 GCA_017958765.1 Bacteroidales bacterium
CAACGGCGAAGCATACAAACCCACTTAAAAAGGAACTTCAACTGCTTCATATTTGAAGGCTAAGTTGCTCTTTATCAGGGTATTGATAGCTATCGAGCCAGCGCAATACGCACTTTAGCGGGTGCAAAGGTACTAATATTAGGTGAAATACAGCACATTTGCCACCCTAAAAAGCGCAACTTTTAAGATTTTTTATACTTTCAATCCCTTTTCAAGGCTGAATTACCTTGCGTGCAGCCTCCATCATCTCCAATAACTGCGGTGTCGGCTGCTCCACTTCGGCGGCTTTTTCCAGGAAAAGCCGATAATATGCAAGTGCCTGTTCGCGATCCTTCAGGAGATAGCAATAGGCATTGGCTATATTATAATAGGTGGCCACGGAAGAGGGATTATAGGCCAGATGCTCCTTCCAGGCTTCCACCGCTTCCGGATAATGCTGCGTCAGATAATACCCTTCGCCCTGTGAGAGCGTGATGGCCTTCATGATGGTCGTATCAGGGCGCAGGAGTTCCTTGGCAAGATTCAGATAGCCCAGCCCCTCAGGGTAGCGCTGGGTATCGACGCACACCACCCCAAGGCGATAAGCACACCCCGCATGTTGCATGCCACTGATAAGAAAGGCCAACTGAAGATACTTATAGGCACACTCGAGACTGTCAAGTTGCGAGTAACACATGCCTGCGGAATAGAGCGTATTAAAAGTAGAGTCGCCCTGTTCGAGGAGTCGATTGTACAGTTTGCCAGCAGCATTGAAGTTGCGGTCCATAAACCACGCATCAGCTAGCGCCCTGTTCACCATGATATTCATGGAGTCCCTCTGACAATATTTCATGCCGCAGACGATACCTCTTTGTGGTTGATTGGCTTTGGCAAAGGCAAGTGTCAGGCCTGCCACCACCTCACTATCCATGGGATAACGGTAGATCAGTTGCTCGGCCCAATACATAAAGGAATCATTATCGCCTTGTTTCTGATAACTGAACGCAAGCTGACGAAAGGCCTCGTGCGAGAGACTATCCTCAGGAATGTTCTTCAGGAGCTCGGTAACCTGACGATAATTGGCGCGTTTGTATTGGCAATCAGCCAGTTTCATACGAACATCCTGTCCCTGAGCAATCTCATAAGCCCGCTGATAGTTCTGAAGCGCCTCGAAAGTATTGAACGCCTGCATACAACTATCGCCAGCCTGCACATAGACCTGCAAGGAATCAACACCCTCGCCCCTGACGGGAAGAACCGTCAGCAGGGCGAGGGTAATCATTGATAACAGACTTTTCATGTTTAATCCTTCTTGAGGGTGATGAGAATCACACCGTCCTTGGCCTTGTCGCCATACTTATCGATAGCCTCCTGGCCATTCTGCATATAATAGCGCTCGATAGTCTTGGAATTAATCGCATACACTTTCTTACCATCCATGACCTCACCGTCAACGATGAAAAGAGGTTTCACGATAGTGGTGTCGCCTTTCTCGATATCAATCTCGACGATCGTTCCGTCCTCTCTGCATAAATGATCTTCTACAGCCTCTCCACCACCATCGAGATTGAAGCTCAAGGGAACGGTGTATTTGACGCGGACCACTTTGCCATTCTGCTTACCAGGCTTCCAGTTCGGCATGGCACTGATGACACGAATGGCCTCGGCATCGAGCAGAGGATCTACGGACTTCACTATTGTGGGCTGTGAGATACTGCCATCTTTCTCCACAACGAATGTCGCGATGACGCGTCCCTGAATGCCAGCCTTCTCAGCCTCTGCTGGGTAATGAACGTTTTCGCCTAGGAACTTAAAGAGTGCCTGGGGACCACCAGGATACTGGGGCATCTCCTCCACCACATCGAAGACATCACCTTGAACTGGTTCGAATGTTCCCACAGCAGTAAAGGTTTCACCTGGAATTGTGTCGTATTTCAACGTAGTAGTAAAGGCAGCAGCCGTTTCTGCCTTCTTTTCGGCAATACCCTTCTGCGATTCTTCATAACGCACATCGACTACTTTCTCTGCATTGACGGCCAGCGCAATGCCTACGATGGGCAGGAGAGCAAGGAGTTTCAGCAGACGACTGCGATCGGATTTAGTATGTAACATCATATTGATTCGGTTTTTGAGGGTACTGTGAGAGATACCGTTGGCAAGGGAGTACCCGCCGATGCCCGCGGCTTTTGTGATTAACAGGTATTGATATTGGCGCGCATTGATGCCTTGAGAGAGTACCGCTGCATCGGCTTCATACTCATGGATAGCCCTGAGGTCAGAGCGCAGCATCCACATAGCAGGGTTAAACCATTGCAGGGCGGTGAGGGTGTCAACGAGGAGCAAGTCCCACGAGTGGTGAAGACGGATATGCCCCCGTTCATGAGCGAGAATCGCAGCATCACTGGTTTCGTAGTCACTGCGGTTCATCACGATATAATGCATCCAGCTGAAGGGTGCCAACGATGCGTTACCGGTCACGCAGATCGTAGTACCGTCAGTTTGCGGATACCGTTCGCTATGCCTGATAATTCTGATGATTCTGAATAACGACGAGAGGGTGTGTACGAGAGTCACCATCATACCTATTATAAATAATATAGGCAAGACGATCTGCCACAGGGGCGTTGCAGGTTCTTCGTCCATCATATCTACCTGAAAACTGCCGACCGCCACTTGTGCAGCCCGCTGCATGGTCACCGTTTCATGAATGGTAATCACACAGAGAGGCAAGACGAACGAGGCCACTGCCGTCAGCAGAAGTATGATACGGTTCACGCGGTGGAACGTCTCACGGGCCAACATCAGTCGGTAAAACATATAGAACACCGCCAGAAGTACGGCCACCTTCAGGTCGTATGTCAGAAACTCAATCATTGTTGTTCTCGATTTGGTCTATCAGTTCCTTCAGTTCTTCCACAGAGATCTTCTCTTCCTTGACGAAAGAGGATACAGCCGAGAGATAGGAGTTATTGAAGTAGTTCTTGATCACGCCTGCTATGGAACTACGGCCATATTCCGCCTCGGTGACGAGGGGGTAATACTGGTAGGTGTTACCAAACTGCTTGTGGTCGAGAAATCCTTCCTTCTCCAAGATGCGTACCATCGTGGATAACGTATTGAAGTGTGGGCGCGGTTCATCGTAGAACTCCAACAGTTCCTTGACGAACATCGGACCATGCTGCCAATACAAATCCATGATCTCTTTTTCTTTATTGGTTAGCTTCTTCATTGTCTTTTTGCTTTTAGTGATTCAATCAATTTGCGCGTCTTAATCATTACCTGCTGCAAAGTAACTAAAATTTTTCGTTATTAACAACTAAATATATTAGTTATTAAACTAAATTAGTTAGTTTAATAGCTTTTTAACATATTTTTAGCCCTATCCTACCGATTTCTATCAGTCTTCCTGCGAATCGGACGTGTTGTAATAACGGGTCTCGATGGCCTCGCAACCATCAAGGAGGCTGCGGTGGATATGCCCCTTGGCCTCACCGTCAAATGACTTATAACGTTTGCCCTCGGGCGTGTAGTTGCACTTGAAACCCGTGATATGGCGGTCGCGACGGAATTCCTTGGGGTCATCCACGCACACGCTCTTCACAGAGATCGACAGTTTGCCCATCTCGCGGAGATCAACCGTATAGCCATTCTGCATATAAAACTTCACTGTGTCGAACAGTTCTCGTAGCACGAGCCTTACATCCGAAGCCTTAGCCGTACAGTTTTCTTCGATCATCGCCTCG
>JAGDBY010000100.1 GCA_017958765.1 Bacteroidales bacterium
AATCAGGAGTCACCGGGAGGAAATAAGTCACGTCGGCGATCCCTTCAGAGGTCTGAACAGTAGCAATGTTCGGGTTGATCAGGACGGTCGTTATACCTTCCTCTTTGAGCGCTTTAAGTGCTTGAGAACCAGAATAATCAAATTCTCCAGACTGACCTATCTTCAAGGCGCCTGAACCCAGTACCAGCACTTTTTTAATCTTTCCCTTCATACTACTTCTCCTCCTTATACTTTTTGATATTCTGGGCAAATCTGGCAAAGAGGGACTCTGTGTCCACGGGGCCGCCCGAAGCTTCAGGGTGGAACTGAGTTGAGAAGAACGGCTTGGTGCAGTGCTCGATCCCCTCGTTTGTGCCGTCGTTTATGTTGACGAACAGCGGCTTCCACTCAGCTGGCAGGGTGCTCTCATCTATCGCAAATCCGTGGTTTTGCGAAGTGATGTAGCAGGTGTGAGTGCCCGGCATTCTGACCGGCTGATTGTGACCTCTGTGACCGTACTTCAGCTTATAAGTCTTAGCCCCTGCGGCGAGCGCAAGCAGCTGATTTCCAAGACATATTCCCATGATAGGGCGGTCCTGCTCCAGAGCCTTCTTAAGGTGCTCTATCACCGGGGCGCACATAGTCGGGTCGCCCGGTCCGTTGGAGAGAAACAGCCCGTCGTACTCTTCGCGGGTAAAGTCGTAATCCCAAGGGACCCGCTTGATTGTGACGTCGTGTTTTAGCAGGCAGCGGAGAATATTATTCTTCATCCCGCAGTCCACCAGGAGCACTTTGTACTTCCCGTGTCCGTATTCTCTAACCTCGGGAGTCGATACCTGAGCTACCAGATTATCCTTGTTAGGGTCGTAGAACGGGATATCCTCGCCCGGGAAGACCACCTTTCCGAGCATCGAACCCTTCTCGCGGAGCTTCTTTGTGAGGGCGCGGGTGTCGATCCCGTACAGCCCAGGCACGCCGTGCTGCTGCAGCCACGTCCCGAGACTCTTCTCTGAATCCCAGTGGCTGTACTTGCTCGAATAATCTGAAATAATAAGTGCTGTGCAGTGTATCCTGTCCGACTCGAAGAACTTGGAGATTCCGTCCGTCTTTTCGTCGTCCGGAACTCCGTAATTACCTATCATAGGGTAAGTTGGGACAAGAATCTGACCTTTGTAGGAAGGGTCGGTGAGACTTTCGGGATAACCCGTCATCGCTGTGTAGAATACCAATTCTCCGGCTACGCTTCTCTCGCTCCCGAAGGATTCGGCTTCATACTCCGAGCCATCTTCCAAAATAAGTTTTGCCTTCATTTATAGTTTTCTGAGTACTTCTTTCATCCTGCTCATCGCCTCAATCACGCTCTCGCGGTCGTTGAAAGCGGATATTCTGAAATTGCCTTCGCCGCCTTTGCCGAAGCCGCATCCCGGGGTGATCACGATTCCCGCCTGGTTAAGGCAGATGTCGAAGAACTCCCAGGAATCCATCCGGTTAGGGGTAGGGGTCCATACGTACGGAGCGTTTCCTCCTCCTGCCGGTTTCAGCCCGGCTGAGATGAAGCTCTCACGAATTATGGCCACATTCTCCATGTAGTAGTCTATATTCTCCATAATCTGCCTGTGCCCCTCCGGAGTGTAGATGGCCGCCGCGCCCCTTTGAGAGATGTATGAAGCGCCGTTGAACTTGCACCCCTGGCGTCTGTCCCACAGTGCGTTGAGGTTGCCGAGCTGGTTCGGGACCACTGTGTAGCCGCATCTTACGCCAGTGAAGCCGGCAGTCTTGGAGAAGCTGCGGATCTCGATGGCGCACTCTTTGGCCCCCTCGATCTCGTATATGGAATGAGGCAGCTTAGGATTTCTTATAAATACCTCATATGCAGAATCATAGATTATCACGCTCTTGTTGCGGAGGGCATAGTCAACCCACGCCTGAAGCCTCTCGCGGTTGATCGAAACTCCAGTAGGATTGTTCGGGAAGCACAGGTAGATAATGTCCATCTTCTCATCCGGAACATCGCCCATGAACTCATTCTCCTCTGTGCAGTCGATGTACTTTATCTCCCTTCCTCTCATCAAGTTAGTGTCCACGTACACCGGATAGACCGGGGTGATGATACCGATCGTATTCTTGTCGGAGAATATGTCCCCGATATTTC
>JAGDBY010000101.1 GCA_017958765.1 Bacteroidales bacterium
ACGGAGTTGTACGCTATATAGGTTATACCAGAGAGACCGGAGGCTACGGAAACCTGGTGATAATCCGCCATCCTAACGGGCTTGAGACCTATTACGGCCACCTCTCAAAACATCTGGTGGCAGCCGACGAGATGGTCAAGGCGGGCGAAGTTATAGGCTTGGGAGGTAGCACCGGAAGAAGCACGGGGCCGCATCTCCATTTCGAAGCGAGGTACAAAGGGCAGACTTTCGACCCGTCCCGTCTGATCGATTTTGAGACGGGCGCCTTGAGGGATACCATCCTCACGCTTCACGATCACTACTTCAGTATCTATTCACACTATGGCCAGACGGATGAAGAGTCCAAAGCGGCTGCCGGACGTATTGTCTATACGGTCAAGAGCGGGGATACCCTCGGCGCGATCGCTTCGAGATACGGCACTACGGTAAACAATATCTGTAATCTGAACGGTATTTCATCCAAGAAAGTCCTGAAGATCGGTGAGAGGCTGATTGTCAGGTAATCAGTCGGTAAGAATCTCTGCTACCAAGTCGGTGTCTTCATCAATCCGGAAGCGGTTGTCCGTCCTCCCGGCTACGAACGCTATTGCCTCTGAACCGTCCTCGCCCCTTACGGCAATCACTTTCTGGCGGTCCTTCTGCTCCAGATCGAGCTTGAGAGAGGTAAGGAAGTCACTCACTTTCTTGAATCCTTTCATTCCAAAAGGGGAGAATCTGTCGGCGGGCTTCCATATTCTCTGATATACCGGGCCCTCTTCTCCAAGAATGTATTCTCCTTCATTCAGGCCGAGCTTTCGGGCGTCGAGAAATGAGCCGTCTTTCGGGTTGAGATTGGCCGGCCTCCGATACACCTTCAGCACATAGTTAATTCTCTCTGAGTCGGTTCCGATGGGGTAGATCTTGAGGGTTTTCCTATCCAGAATGGCTCTGTGAGTGGCTGAGAAGAACTGTTTGCCGCTCTGAGCGTCAGAATTGATGCAATTCTCTACAAGAGAAATCTGCGCCTGGTTGAATCCAAGAGGCTCCAGAATTCTGAAGAGCCAGTAAGATGCGTGATTCTCCCTAAGGAGTGCTGCCGTATCTACGATCGTAACATCTTCTGTCTCAGTGCAGAAGAGAGGTTTCTTCTCTTTAAAGAGCTCTTCGACAATGTCATTCACCTGGGAGAAATAGCCTGTCTCGTTGGTGACTGTGGCCAGGAAAGAAGGGTTGATCTTCCTGAATTCAGGGAATATGACGTTGCGGATTCTGTTGCGCTGATAGGTGCAGTCTTCATTTGTAGAATCGGTACGGAACTCGATTCCGTTCTCAGCAGCGTAGGATTCTATCTCCTGGCGTGTGAAGCTGAGCATAGGTCTGATAATCCTGCCGCTCTTGGAGCGGATGCCGGTGAGCCCTTTGATGCCGGTGCCCCTTAGGATATTCAGGAACACGGTCTCGGCGCTGTCGTTAGCATTGTGGGCAACCGCTATGTAATCGAATCCCTCCTGAGCCGAGAGCTCTTCAAACCAGCGGTAGCGGAGCTCACGGGCCGCCATCTCAGTGGAGACAGCATTCTCCCTGGCAAAAGCGAGAGTATCGACTCTCTTTGAGAAGAACGGGATGTTATTTTCTTCGGCAAACCGCTTCACGAACGCTTCGTCTCCGTCGGATTCTTCGCCTCGAAGGGAGAAGTTCATATGGGCGACGGCGATCTTTTTGCAAAGGCCGGATTGAATGGCAAGGCGGGCCATACACATAGAATCGACCCCTCCGCTTACAGCTAAAAGGAGAGAATCCTTGCCGTCCTGCATTAGGAGCGCAAGTTTCTTATTAAAAAGGGTCTGCATTATTTCTTGCCGAATGTGTATGAGAAGCTTATGCTTGACAGCTCTTTAAACTGGACTCCCGGAACCATTATCGGATTGCCGTCCTTGTCGAGCACTACATTTCCGTTCTTATCCTTCCACTCTATGTGCTTGATCTTGTCGTCGTATATGAGTGACGTGCGGATTGTTGCGGCCAGGAACTTGGTGAGCTTTGCGCTGATGTTCACATCCCAGTTCACCTTGATGTTCAGCGGGTGATCCAGATAATCGGAGAACAGAGTCAGCGTGGTGCCGGCTGAGAAATCCTCTATCTCAACCTTTCCGTCAAATTTCAGCTGCGCACCGAGTTCCACCCTTGCAAACTGATCCTCCTCGTTACCGTATTTTTTGCGGAGGGCGGGATCTTTGACCATAACCACCTTAGCAACAAGAGGGGAGAGGTTGATGGAAACATTCTTCGACGGGGTATAATCAATACCGATACCGAGCGATGTATATGCCGGAGCGAATGCGTTGGATATAATGTCGGTTCCTCTTACCGTCTTGTATCCCGGACCGAACTGAGTCTGGAAGTTGTAGATGGCTGAGATATAAAACTTGTCGAAAGCTTTATAACCTGCTTTCATATCGAGAATGAAGCGGTCATCAGTCTTTTTGAAGCCTTCACCGTAGGTCTGGATGAATCCGTAGCCCATCTGGAGCCGGTTGGTCCATTTGAATCTGTCCTTTTCATAGATCAGATTGCCGTCAATGTAACCGTTGAGGGACATGGAACCGAATCCGCCGGCTGCCCAGTTTGAAAGTGACACCTGTGAAAAGCCGATCTGGGTATTGAGATTTCTTGTCCAATACTCGGGTTGCTGAGGCTCCTGAGGCTGCTGTGGCTCCGCCTGAGCGAAACCTGCCAGACAAATCATCAAAAATGTAAAAACAAGTAACGTTCTTTTCATAGGAATCTTCTAAGTTGTTAGTATGCTTTTGCAAAAACCACTCTGCGGCTGCTCGGGCGGCCTGAATAGACGCATTTGCCCTCTTCTTCAACTACGAAACTGTCAGTAGGGATGCATCTGATAGTGGCTTTTGTCTCTTCCTGAATTTTGGCTTCAGTCTCGGCGGTACCGTCCCAGTGGCACAGCAGGAAGTAGCCTTGTTCTATCTTCTCCTTGAATTCCTCCCAGGTATCGACTTTGATGGTGTGCGATTCTCTGAAGTCGAAAGCTTTCTTATAGATATTCTCCTGAATCTCATCCATCAAAGCGGCAATCTTTTCACCTATTCCGGCCTCTTCCACTGTCTCTTTGGTGAGGGTGTCGCGGCGGGCCAGCTCCAATGTGCCGGCAGCAAGGTCGCGAGGACCGATGGCAATTCTTGAAGGAACTCCCTTAAGCTCCCACTCTGCAAATTTGAAGCCCGGACGCAGATTGTCCCTGTCGTCTATCTTGACGGTGTATCCTTTGGCCTCGATCTCTTTCTTCATCTCCTCCATCTTAGCCACAATCGCGTTGTGCTCCTCTTCCGTCTTGAAAATAGGAACCATAACTACGTGGATAGGAGCGAGTTTCGGAGGGAGAACCAATCCGTTGTTGTCGCTGTGAGCCATAATCAAGGCTCCCATAAGACGGGTGGAAACGCCCCAGGAAGTAGCCCACACGTACTCCAGGTTACCCTCTTTGTTGGCGAACTGAACGTCGAAAGCCTTGTCGAAATTCTGCCCGAGGAAGTGTGACGTTCCGGCCTGAAGTGCCTTGCCGTCCTGCATCATAGCCTCTATGCAGAGGGTGTCGATCGCGCCGGCGAATCTCTCGGACTCGCTCTTGTGCCCGACTATGACGGGAACTGCCATATAGTTGCGGGCGAAGTCGGCGTAGACGTTGACCATCTTTGTAGCCTCCTCGATAGCCTCGGCTGCGGTAGCGTGAGCGGTGTGACCTTCCTGCCACAAGAACTCTGCGGTCCTGAGGAAGAGTCTGGTCCTCATCTCCCATCTTACCACGTTTGCCCACTGGTTCACCAGAATAGGGAGGTCTCTCCAGGATGTAATCCAATTCTTATAGGTATTCCAGATAATGGTCTCTGAAGTAGGTCTGACGATAAGCTCCTCTTCAAGCTTAGCGGAAGGATCCACCACGACGCCCTCTCCGTTAGGGTCGTTCATAAGGCGGTGATGGGTGACGACGGCGCACTCTTTTGCGAAGCCTTCCACATGCTCGGCCTCTCTGCTAAGGAACGATTTGGGGATGAATAGAGGGAAATAGGCGTTTTGGTGTCCGGTCTGCTTGAACATTCTGTCCAGGACGTCATGCATTTTCTCCCAAATAGCATATCCATAGGGTTTTATGACCATACATCCTCTTACTGCAGAATTCTCTGCAAGGTCCGCTTTTACCACCAGGTCATTGTACCATTGTGAATAATTCTCTTCTCTACTCGTTAGTTCTTTAGCCATAATTTTTATGATTGGTATATTTTTTGATATTTTTGTAGTGAAAGCCGTAGAAGGCTCACAAATTTAGGAAAAATTACTAACACTTTAGCAGGAGGTAATTATGAAAAAGGTTTTTTTAATTATTGCGCTCTTTCTGTCGGTAGTTCTGAGTTCGTGTGGGGTGATGGGCAATTATTACTCATCTAGTATCTACGACGATGCGGTATATTATCGCACAAACTATCGTAATGACAAAGTCTTGGTCGAGGCAAAAGAATACTTGCGCGATTATGACCGAGATATCTATGCCCTCAATGCAGGTGAAACTTATGCAGATCGCTTAAATAAGTTCAAAGGTTCAAATCATATCACAGTCAATTTAATCACAATTGATGATCCTTGGTATAACCCTTGGTGGGGTAGCGCTTACGGGTGGTATTCTCCGTGGAGTTATAACAATTATGTAAGTTGGAACAACCACACCTGGTTGTGGAACTGGAGATGGAATGTGAGCTGGAATTCTTATTGGGGTTGGAACGTAGGTTTCGGTCCGGCTTGGTACGACCCTTGGTACGGCGGTTACTACAGCTGGTACGATCCGTGGTATCCTGGATATCATAACCACTGGTATTCATACAACTCTTACTACTATCCTTCACACTATTATTATCACACTCCTTCTGCAAGTTCTATAAACAGGAACAGAGTGATCGGTCGCCGTGAGTCCGTTCTTCCTACAAGAAACGGAGGCGGAGTTGTCGCAAGCCCTTCAAACGGGATCCGCAGCGGAAGCTCTTATTCACAGACCAGAAACAATGTTTCTTCATCTTACAATCAGGGAACCAGAGTGAACAATACGAACGTAAACAACGGTTCTGCTGAGGTTAAGTCTAACAATCAGAGAGGTACTAACAATGCCGGCAACGTGAACAGCGGCAGTGTAAGACAGGGTACTACCCGTCAGACACAGAACGGTACACGCAGCCAGCAGTCAGGAATTATAAACAACAATAATTCTTCAAACAACAGTAACGTCCGTCAAGGCGGCCCTACTACTCCTCAGAGGAACACTCAGAGCACTACCCAAAGCTCAAGCAGATCCAACACCTACAGCGCTCCTGTCAACACAGGCAACTCAGGCGGCGGAGCTGTAAGACAGGGTTACTCAGGCGGTCCTACCAGCGGAGGCGGAGCAGCCAGAAGCACTTCTTCAGGCGGCGGTGCTACAATCAGAAGCGGTGGCGGTGGTATCCGCTAATTAAAAACAATGGCTATGAAAAAGAATAATATTTTGTTGGCATTAGCGGCAATGTTATTATCCGTTGCCGCTTATGCTCAAGGAGCAGAACAAGCCCTCTTGTTCTCTCAGAGAAATCAGATAGGAAGCGCCCGTACGCTGGCAATGGGTAATGCCTTTACGGCTGTGGGCGGTGACTTGAGCGCCATTTCCGTCAACCCTGCTTCTTCAGGTATGTTGATGACAGGTGAGTTCTCTTTCACCGGAGGAGTTTACAGTGTGGGAAGTGAATCGGTATACCTGAACAGCGCCAACGGCGGAAAGTTCTCAAAATTCGGAATTCCTAACCTTGCTTTCCAGACGGTGATGCCTCTTAGCGGGCAGTACGGTTGGCAGAGTGTCAGTATGGGAGTTTCGATAAACAGGGTGGCAAGCTTCAATTCTGCAATCAATGCAGCGGGCACTATGTCTCTGAACAATGTCGGAACTATGTCCAGCTGGCTTGCAGCGCAGTCATCAGGAATCACCGGCATCCCTTGGGATACGATGGATAAGATTTCATACAACAACACTTCAGTTCCTTGGAGAGCGATTCTCGCTTTCGATACAGGAATGCTTAAGAAGTGGGGTTACTATGGAGACGGATTCTACCTGGCCTCTACGGAGAATGTTTACACCAGCCTTCTGGGCTTCCCTTACGCAACGGTGGATGCCCCTACGGTTCAGTCATTCTCACGTAACGTAGTTGGAGGAAATGATGAGATCGCTATCAACCTTTCAGGTAATTACAACGATTTCCTCTATCTGGGAGCCAACCTGAATATCTATTCTCTCTCGATGACTTCCAGCGAAGTGTACAGAGAGACTGCAGTTAATTCAGCATCTTTCGACACCGGATTCCAGTATTTCCAGCACAGCTATACTCAGACATCGAGCGGTGTGGGTGTGGGTCTTAAATTCGGAGCCATCGTCCTTCCTGCCCCTGGTCTGAGACTCGGTCTTACCGTTTCTACCCCTACCTGGTATAATATCACCGACAGTTGGTATGAGACTATGAGAGGTAAAGAAGGCAGCAACGCTGAGATTTACAAAGAGACTCCTACAGGTCAGTTCTCCTACAGAATGGTATCTCCTATGAGAGTGAGCGCCGGACTGGCATACACTTTCGGCTCATTCGGCTTGCTGAGTGTTGACTGGGAGATGACCGATTACGGAAAGATCAGACTGACAGGCGCAAACAGGCTTGACAATTACTTCCAGGAGGACAACAGCTTTATGCGTCAGAATTTCCTCCGCTCTCACTTGATCAGAGCCGGTCTCGAGCTGAATATCACTCCGGGCCTCGCTTTGAGAGGCGGTTACAACTACTACACTCCTGTAAGCAACATTCAGGGATATGTCAAGGATTCTCACTATTATTCTGCCGGAATCGGACTCCGTCTGGGTATGAGAACCTTCCTGGATCTCGGCTATCAGGGCAAAGTGGCAGTAGGCCAGAGATTCTCGCTGTATTCTGATTACGACAATATTCCTGCTCCTGTGGGAACAATTGAGCAGAGTCAGAATCTGTTCCTGGCAACTTTGAGAATTAAGATGTAAGATAATCGTAAGCCTGAGGGCCTTCGTTGAAGAGAAGGTCTATGGCTGACAGATTTGGGATAAACCCGTAGCGGGCGGAGAATACCTGATAATAAGGTTTCTCCGCTCCGTTTTTTTTCAGAAGATTGTCCTCCTTGTTCTTAGGATGTATCGTGCTGCGGAAATCGGGTCCTTCGGGCTTGACTAAGTACTCCGTTGAGAAGCACAGTTCGCAGTCGATGTTGAATTCTTCCAGAAGCTTCTTTGTGAGCATAGTGTTGAGGTCCACGAGCAGCTCCGGTTTTGAGCGGAGAATGTCCCTGAAGTCATCCCAGTAGTACTCGAAGAACGGAGATGAGCGGTATGCGGATATCAGCGCTATTTCGTGCTGGTGCACCCAGTTTCTGGAATAGTCGATGCGGGTCTCGCTGATAGGGGCTTCCCTTCTTTGAGAATGGCACACCGGGACGTGCAGAGTGAACAGTCCGTCAGTAGCGTAGATGTTGCAGCGGTTGCGGTATGACTGCTTCTGGAAGGTCTCACAGTATTCTATAGTGGCCTTTTTACTCCCGGCCAGGACAAAAAAATACTCTGCCGGCGGCAAATATGCGCTGCTCAGCAGAGGATTATTGAATACTGCAGACATTGCAGATTATTTTACGATACCTCTCTTGGAGGCTGTGATGAAGTCTACGATAAGTTTAGCGTTATTGCTGTTAGGATAAATCTCGCTGACGATGCGGATAGCGTCCGAAACATTGTTGTCGCTCTCGTATACAAGTCTGTAAATAGCCTTGATCTCTTCGATGTCAGCTGAAGTAAACCCGCGGCGGCGGAGACCCACGATGTTGATACCCTCGTAAGCGATAGGGTTTCTGGCAGCCAGAATGAAAGGAGGGACGTCTTTGTTGATAGCGCTTGCGCCGCCTACCATTGCGTGCGCTCCGATCTTGCTGAACTGGTGAACCAGTGTTCCGCCTCCGATGATAGCCCAATCGTCAATATCGGTCTCCCCTGCGATACCTACGTGACTTACCAGAATACAGTTGTTGCCGACACGGCAGTCGTGGGCAATGTGCACGTATGACATAATAAGGCAGTTGTCCCCGATTTTGGTCAGGGCTTTGCCGCTTGCCGCAGTGCCTCTGTTGATAGTTGCGTATTCTCTGATGGTAGTGTTCTTGCCGATTTCTACCCAAGATTCTTCACCTGAGAATTTGAGGTCCTGAGGCTCGGCGCCGATTACTGCGCCCGGGTAGATTCTGCAGTCGCTTCCTATCTTGACATAGTCGAAGATAACGGCGTGAGGACCGATCCAGCAGTTGTCACCGATCTCAACATTCTCTGAAATGTAAGCGAACGGCTCGATAGTGACGTTTTTGCCGATTTTGGCGTTTGGATGTACGTAATAATTATTCATAAAATGATGTAATCTATTTGTAAAGTTCTATCAACTGCTTAACAGCTGCTGTATTAATGCGGTGGCCGGTCTTGCTGGCAATGATTTTACCTTTGATCGGGTATCCGATAAGGGCGAAGTCGCCGATTAGGTCAAGCAGTTTGTGCCTTGCGCACTCATTGCTGAAGTAAGGCTGGCAGTGGCTGAGGTATCCTCTTTTTGCCACGATATCTTTGAGTCCGAAGAGTTCTTCAAACTTTTGAATCGATTCCGGAGAAGGGTCTTTCTCCACTACTACGAGAGCATTGTCCAGGTCGCCGCCTTTGATGAGGTTCATCTGCAGGAGGGCCTCGATCTCATGGTAGAAGCAGAATGTCCTGCACGGAGCAATCTGAGTGGCGTAGTCTGTCTTTCCACCGATGAAGCGTGCTTTCTGTATTCCCAGTACCTGAGAGTGAAAGTCGATAGTTATTTCCGCTTCGAAATTGTCTGAAGGGAGAACCTGAATGGAGGCGTCTCCGTCGACATAATTGAAAGGCTCTTTGACTACGAAGAATACTTTCTCCTTATTCTGCTCCGTAAGTCCGTCGGCGAGAATGGCGTCCACATAGGGCTTGGCGCTTCCGTCGAGAATAGGCAGCTCTTCATTGTCCAGAGTGACGAGAGCATTGTCCACTCCCAGACCTGAGAGGGCCGACATAAGGTGCTCGGTAGTTATAACCGACGCTCCGTTATTCTCCAGCGTAGTGCTGCGGGTTACCGCCGTAACAAAAGTTGCGAGGGCAGGGATCAGTGCGTCGTCGCCTATGTCCGTTCTCTTGAACTTGATACCGAAATCTTCGCCTGCTGGATGTATCTCCAGATTGCAGATTTTGCCGGTGTGAAGACCTTTGCCTGAAAATTTATATGACTTGCGTAGAGTAGTCTGTTTCATTATTAATCCTTTTTACCGCCCGCTCTGAATTTCACGTAAGCTCTCATAAAGTTGCTGTATTCGAAAGCAGGGGCTCCTATCAGTACCTTATGCTCTTCTTTAACATTGTTTAACAAACCTGCTTTGGCTGCAAGGGTCGTATAAGGTGCTATATGCAAATGACCTGCCACGCCCACCTGTCCGCCGAAAATGCAGTTATGTCCGATATGGGTGGACCCTGCGATCCCGGTCTGGGCGGCCATTACGGTATTCTCTCCGACCTCCACGTTATGGGCAATCATACAGTGGTCATCAAGTTTGACCCCTTTGTGTATGATGGTGGATCCCATTGTGGCTCTGTCTACCGTAGTGTTGGCGCCGAGCTCTACGTCGTCTTCTATGATGACGTTACCTGTCTGAGGAATCTTCTTCCAAGTCTCGTCTTCGCGAGGGGCGAATCCGAATCCGTCAGCGCCGATAACCACGTTGGAGTGGATGATGCAGTTGCTTCCGATCACGCAGTCACTGTACACTCTCACACCCGGATGCAATACGGTATTGTCTCCGACGGTGACATTGTCCCCGATAAATACCTGAGGATAGATAGTGCAGTGTTTTCCTATGGTAACATTCTTGCCGATGAAGGTAAGGTCTCCGATTTTGGTCCCTTTTCCGATTTTTCTCTTTCGGGAGATCAGGTTGAAAAGAGAATTGTTCAGCCGGTCCTTATTCTTCTTCTTTGACTGGTAGTAAGCCAGAATGTCTGTGACTGCAGAATAGGCATTGTCCACCTTGATGAGGGTGGCCGATACAGGCTGAGAAGGCTCGAATGTCTTGTTAACCAGTATGATGCTGGCCTTTGAGCTGTACACGTACTTCTCGTACTTAGGGTTGGCAAAGAAGCATATGTTGCCCGGTTTTGCGTACTCAATACGAGCCGGAGCAGTCACTGTGGCCTCTTTGTTACCCACAATCTCCCCATTCAAAAAATCAGCTATTTCACGGGCTGTCAACTGCATACTAAAAAAGTAATACCAATAAGTTTGCAAATATACACAAATAAAATAATATGCTAAACATTTGGAAATTAAAGACGCAAGTTGTATCTTCGCGGACGATTTGTGGGGACGAGAGTCCTCTTTTTTTGTCCTTATATGAAGCAGAAAGATATTTTAGAGCAATCGGTAGCCGAGTATCTGGCTGGAAAAGACATTTTTCTGGTCGAGATCAAGGTCACAGCAGACAACGACATAGACGTTGTCATCGAGAATGAGAAAGGAGACATTTCTCTGGACGACTGTGTAGAATTGAACAATTATCTTGAGAGCAAGCTGAGCAGAGATGTCGAAGACTTTTCTCTCACAGTCGGTACAGCCGGCCTGACATCCCCATTCAAGGTTCCCCGTCAATACAATAAGTTTGTCGGCAGC
>JAGDBY010000102.1 GCA_017958765.1 Bacteroidales bacterium
CCGATAATGCAGTACTGACCTTTAGTCCCTTCGATTGACTTAAGATACCCGGCCATCACTTCGTAGCTCTCCTTACCATAGAAATCGTCTGCGTTGATAACTGCAAAAGGCTCGCGGATTACGTCAGAGGCCATCATCAGGGCGTGGTTGGTACCCCAAGGCTTCTCTCTTCCCTCTGGAACCGAATACCCTTCAGGGAGGCAGTCCAGCTCCTGGTATACGAATTCGAACTGTACGTTGCCGCCGAATTTGTCAGGATTGAAATGTGCTTTGAAAGGCTCTGCAAAAGAGTGCCTGATCACGAAAACAATCTTGCCAAAACCGGCTCTGATGGCGTCGTATATAGAATAATCTATGATAGCTTCACCGTTTGGACCAAGTCCGTCCATCTGTTTTAATGAGCCGTATCTTGAGCCCATTCCGGCAGCCAATATCAATAATGTAGGTTTCATATTACTCTTTTATTTCTTTTGCACGGCGGGATTTCACAATTGCTACGTGAATCAGTGAAATTATACCGCAAATTATCATCTGTAGAATCTGGGATTCGTGTGAGATAGTGGCGAAAGCCAGACTCGTATTGTATTCCATTCCGTAAATTGAGACCAGAGCCAGCGTCAGCAGTCCGTGATAAGCTCCGAAGCCTCCCTGCACCGGGACCATCCAGGCCATACATCCGACTACATAGAGGAAGAATGCGTCCATACCGCTCAGGGAGTTGAAAGGTTCGAATGCATAGAATATGAACAGAACCTGCAGCCAGTAGCATATCTGAATGAAAAGGGTGTTGGAGAAGAATGAAATCTGTTGCTTTGCTGACATCTTGAAGGTGGATTTTATACCCGCTTTCAAGCCGCCCAAAAACTTGCTCAGTTTCCTGCCCAGTCTGAATTTATTCAGGGTCTCCTCTTTCATAAACACCAGCACGAAGAATCCCACAAAGAGTGCGAGCAGAAGCACCACCAGAATAATCCAGAGCGCAGGCATGCCCTCTTTCATCGGCTGCCACATCTTCTCTACGATGAAACTGCCGAAGCGGGTGAACAGCACCATTGCCACCGCTATCACTCCCGTAACCACAATGTCCCAGGTGCGCTCCACCATCATATTGCCGAAGGCCTGTTCAAAAGTCACCTTCTTGGTGTCGGCTAAAATGCCGCAGCGGACGAATTCTCCTATTCTAGGGAATGCGAGATTGGCAATATAGCAGATAGCGTAAGCGTCGTAGCACTCAATTCTCTTCAGCTGAGGGCTGATAGGGAGCATCATCACTCTCCATCTGAAGCCGCGGCTGATAGTGGCCAGAAGGCCCATAAAAGCAGAAGCCAGAATCCACCAGTAGTTGCAACCCTTGACGTAGTTTAAGAATTCCGACCAGTTTACTCCTCTGAATGCAAGGTACAGCAGCAGGGCGGTCAGCAGTGTAACCAGAACGTATTTCAGAACCCCTTTTGCCGTAACTTTCATTTCTCCTGTTTTGTTACAAAAATCGCTGCAAATTTAGTCAATTATTGCTAAATTCGTATCTGATAAAACCAAACTATGAAATCGATTTTAGGAATAGGAAACGCTCTGACGGATATTTTGGCAATTCTGCCTGACAATGAGCTCCTTCAAAGATTCAACCTCCCTGTGGGAAGTATGCAGCACGTAGACGCCGAGACCGGCAACAAAATGTGGGACGAACTCAAGAACTACGGTATCAAGTATGTCGCCGGAGGATCCGCGGCCAACACAATCTCCACCTGTGCAATTTTCGGGATGCCGGCCGGTTTTATAGGCAAAGTGGGTGTGGATGAGATAGGCTCTCTCTTCAAATCTGACCAAAAGCAGAACGGTATCGACTCGATGGTTCTCAGAGGAAAGGCCCCTTCGGGAAGATCGATGATTTTCATATCGGGCGAGAATGCCGAAAGGACGTTCGCCACTTATCTGGGAGCGGCTCTGGAGCTGATCCCAGAAGATTTGAATCCGGACGATTTCGACGGATATGATATGTTTCATATCGAGGGTTATCTTGTTCAGAATCAGAGGCTTGTCAGGAAGGCTGTGGAGATTGCCCATTCTAAGAAGATGCTTATCTCCATCGATCTGGCAAGCTACAACATAGTGGAGTCAAACGAAGCGTTCCTCCACGATATTGTCCACAATTACGTTGACATTGTGTTTGCAAATGAGAGCGAGGCTACAACCTACGCCCTGACTGACGATCCTAAAGAGGCTCTCGACAGGATCGCCGAAGACTGCTCTATTGCAGTTGTGAAATTGGGCAAAGAGGGCTCGATGGTCAAAAGCGGCGACAAGTGTTTCTTCATCGAACCTTACCCTGCAAAGGCCATTGACGCTACCGGAGCCGGTGATCTCTATGCAGGCGGATTCCTGTATGCTCTCTCTGAGGGAATGCCTCTGGATGTGTGCGGCAAAGTAGG
>JAGDBY010000016.1 GCA_017958765.1 Bacteroidales bacterium
CGCCCCACTGCTTGAAAGTGTAGTAGTTGTAGTACTCTTTGCGGCGGCGCTCAGCTTTTTCGATGAATTTTTCAGCCTCCTCAGGCGAGATCTGCCTGCCAGCCGCAATCCGCGCTACCCTGTCCTCCAGATTGGCCGAGATGAATACTGTGAAGAGATTTGGCATATCCCTCAGAATGTAGTCCGCGCAGCGTCCCACGAAGATGCAAGACTTCTTTGAAGCCACTTTCTGCATCACGTCGCTCTGGATGCCGAACAGCCTGTCGTCCGAGAGAATATTGTTGGAGTATCCTCCGTTCATATCGTCTCCGTACGGAGAATTCTTGGCTCCGAAGAACCTGAAGAATTTGTTCTTCGAGATAGGTTTCTCGTCATTATTCTCCAGAAAGGAGAGGTCAATGCCGCTTTCTTTTGCTGCCAGCAGAATCAACTCCCTGTCAAAAAACTCAATTGAGAGCTTCTCGGACAGCTTTTTTGCCACCTCAAGTCCACCCGCTCCGATACTGCGGCCGATTGTAATGAGAACTTTTTTATCCATACTCTTTCTTTTAAAGGACTTTCTCTTCCGGGGCGCCTTCTTTGCCGAAGGTCTTCATCAGGTTGTGTATCATTATCAGGGCGAGGAACGCAGCGACGATGTCGGATGCCGGCATGCTCCACCATACGCCCTCAATTCCCCAAAACGACGGAAATATAATTAAAAACGGGACCAGAAACAACAGCTGGCGGGAGAGCGACAGGATTATCGCTTTCTTGGCGTGGCCGATGCACTGGAAGAAATTCGATATTACGATCTGGAATCCCAGTATCCAGAATGAGCTCACCATTATTCTCAGGGCGTGAGAGGCGAGCGCTTTCAGCTCCGCGTCTCTGGTAAAGAGTGACACAAGGGTGTCGGGGATCAATTCTCCGCAGAGAAAACCCAGCGTCGTGCAGACCGTGGCGCACATAATCGTAAGCCTGAGCACCTCCTTCACCCTGTCGTACTGCTTGGCTCCGTAGTTGTAACCGGCGATAGGCTGCATTCCCTGGGTGAATCCCATATTGATCATAATAAAGAGGAAGGCGATTCTGTTCACAATGCCGTAGGCTCCGATGGCCAGGTCGCCTCCGTAACGTTTGAGCTGATTGTTGATCAGAATGACCACGAAACAGGCCGCCACGTTCATCAAAAAAGGCGAAAGGCCGATGGCGAGGGATCTCTGCGCGATTCTGAAATCGAACTTGAAAATCCCCCTGGAGAAGTGAAGAACCTCATCTTTCTTAGCCAGGATGTTACAAACCCACGTGAGTCCGGCTATCTGAGCCAAAATGGTGGCCACTGCGGCTCCCTGGATTCCCATCTTGAATCCGAAGATAAATATCGGGTCCAGGACTGCGTTGATGGAGACAGTCAGAACAGTGGCCAGCATTGCCTGCTTCGGGTGGCCCGAAGCCCTGATCACTCCGTTGAGGCCGAAATAGAGGTGAGATATTATGTTGAAACCCATTATGATGATCATATAATCTCTTGCATAAGAGATTGTTGCATCACTGGCTCCGAAGAAGTAGAGAATAGGGTTCAAAAAGGCGAGAGCCAGGATGGTGACAATGGCGCCGATGCCGACGTTCAGCATCACCACGTTACCCAGCACCCGGTTGGCCAGCTTGTAGTTCTTCTGTCCGAGCAACATTGATATAAGGGTGGCGGCTCCCACACCCACCAGGGTGCCGAAAGCCGTTGACAGGTTCATCAGAGGGAAAGTCACCGCAAGACCGGAAATGGCCAGAGGGCCTACTCCCTGCCCGATGAAGATACTGTCCACCATATTATAAAGCGATGTGGCGGTCATAGCTATGATCGCCGGCATCGCATATTGCTTGAGAAGTTTGCTGACCTTCTCCGTTCCTAACTCGGTCGGAACCATATGGGTTTCAGTCTTATTTCGCTGTAAGAGCTGCAAGAGCTATAGAGTTCAGCTTGGTCTGAATGCTGTCGGCACGGCTGCTGAGAACGCAAGGAACTTTGGCGCCGGCAACGATAGCTGCCTGGAGAACTCCTGTCATCAACTGTGAATTGGTCTTGTAGAATACGTTGGCGCTCTCGATGTTAGGGAATACGAGGCAGTCAGCGTCACCTGCTACAGGGCTTGTAAGCTTCTTGATAGCTGCAGCCTCTTTGTTGAGGGCAACGTCAAGAGCCAACGGACCGTCGCCGATGCACCCTTTGATCTGTCCGCGGTCGCACATCTTAGCCAGAAGGGCTGCGTCCACGCAAGCCTGCATACCTGCCAGCATCTGCTCTGTAGCTGCTACGAAAGCAACCTTAGGAGTAGCGATGCCGAATGCCTTGGCTGTAGAGATGAGGTACTTGGCGATAGCCTCTTTCTGCTTCAGGTCCGGAGCAGGGATTACGGCCATGTCACCGAGGATAATAAGCTTGTGATAATTAGGATTTTGGAGCACGCTTACGTGGCTGAGGACGGCCTTAGGAGGAAGGAGTCCGCGCTCTTTGTTGAGAATGCCGCGCATATATTTGTCAGTGCTGCAAAGACCTTTCATCAGGATGTCGCCTACTCCGGCGTTGATAAGGTCGATAGCCTGAGCGATGGCGCTCAGTTCGTCTTTATTGTCAACGATCTTGAAGATGGACTTGTCTATCTTCTCAGCCTGGCACACTTTGGCGATCATATCTTCATCACCTACCAGCGTAGCCTCGACAAGGCCCAGTTCTACAGCTTTAGCCGCAGCGGTAATTGTGTGGTCGTCCACACCCCAGGCTGCCACCAGTCTCTTTTTTGATTTACTTCTTAATTCTTCGAAGATTTGTTCAAAAGTTGTAATCATAGTTATTTTTGTTTTTTTACGATATTCATTGTGTCTGTGGCAATTACGAGCTCTTCATTGGTAGTGACCGCCACAACTTTCACTTTAGAGTCAGGGGTGCTGATCATAACGTCCTCACCTGATACTTTGTTGGCTTCTGCGTCGAAGGTCATCCCGAGATATTCGAGCCCCTGGCATACCTGGGCGCGTGTTCTGGAAGCGTTCTCACCGATACCGCCGGTAAACACTATCATATCCACGCCGCCGAGAGCAGCTGCATAGGCGCCGATGTATTTGCGGATGTCATAGCAGAGCTTGTTTGTGGTAAGCATGGCGCGAGGGTCCTTGCGGTCGACTCCGGCCAGGATGTCCCTGTTGTCTGAAGAATAGCCTGAGAGGCCCAGAAGGCCGCTCTTCTTATTGAGAATAGAGCTCACAGCCTTGCCGTCGAGTCCCTCTTTGTGCTGCAGGAAGAAGATGATGCCTGCATCCACGCTTCCCGAACGGGTTCCCATCATCACGCCCTCCAGCGGGGTGAATCCCATAGAGGTATCGACACTCTTGCCGTCCTTGATGGCTGTGATGGAGCTGCCGTTGCCCAGGTGGCAGGTGATGATCCTAGAATGGTTCAGGTCAACCCCGTAAAGCTTGCAGGCTTTAGCGGCAACGTACTTGTGGCTGGTGCCGTGGAATCCGTAGCGGCGGATTCTGTATTTCTCATAGTACTCGTAAGGGATGGCGTACATATACGCGTAATCAGGCATTGTCTGGTGGAAAGACGTATCGAACACAGCTACCTGAGGCATATCCGGAAGAACTGCCTGTACCGCTCTGATACCCAGCAGGTTTGCAGGATTGTGGAGAGGAGCCAGTTCGCAGCATTTCTCAATCTTCTCGATAACGTCGTCGGTGATAGCGCAGCTCTCGAAGAAGTATTCTCCGCCGTGTGCCAGCCTGTGACCTACTGCATCGATATCTTTCAAAGACGAGAGAACTCCCTGCTCTTTGTCGGTAAGAAG
>JAGDBY010000103.1 GCA_017958765.1 Bacteroidales bacterium
CCGTCCAGGCCGGAAAGAATCTGAATAAGAGCCAGTTCCGCCATTTCTTCCGGCAGACCGAGCCTCTTGTTCAAAGGTGTTTTGAAATACACATTCTCTATATAATCGTGCATCATATCCGTCCTAGAAGGTCCCGGACATATACCGTTGACTGTAACGCCGCTCCCTTTAAGCCTCTCGCTGAGACCTTTTGTATAACCGTACAGCGCCCATTTGGACATCCAGTATATTCCGACGGCGGCACGGACTGCGGTATTGCTCAGAACGTTGAGAATGGCTCCGCTGCTGAACATATCGACGAAGCATTCACACATTCTGACCGTTGCTAAGACATTGGTATCATGGATGGCGTGTATATAGTCCCGGGTTGCAGTTTCAATATCTGTATAGGGATCGACCTCTTTTTTGATGGCCGCATTATTGACAAGAACGTCCACTTTTCCGAATATCTGGACGGCCTGACGGAAATGGTTTGACTCCTGGCCGTCCGTGATGTCCCATACCATATAGGCCACGTTCGGAGTATCAAGCTGACGGACAGCCTCCAAGAGCAGATGCTCGTCTCTGTCGGTGATAATAACCTTCGCTCCCTCTCTCAGCAAACGGGAGGCAATAGCAAAGCCGATGCCCTTCTGGGCTCCTGTAATCAGGACTACTCTGCCCTGTAGCCTGTCCCCGGCTATCCCAGAACGGTTTTGGGGTGTCCCATAGAAGTCCGGGATTATCTCTTCAAAGCCGACAGGGATAATCTTCCTTCTGAGGAGGACTTTGTAGATACGTCCTCTGAACTTGATTCTCATAATTAAATCTTGAAAGAATCTTTCAGACCGGTGGCCTTGTTGTAAGCTCCGTTCTTAGGATCTCTGTAGAAATAGCCTATTCGCTCGAACTGAACCGAGATACCCGACTTGTCGTCTTTCAAAGCAGGCTCAGCGTAAGCCGTAACTATTGTAAGAGAATTAGGATTCAGATAATCCTTGTAGTCGACTCCCTCAGGAATAGCGCCCATCTGCTCCTCTGTAAAGAGGTGTTCGTAGAGGCGAGCCTCAATCCTGTCACTCATCTTCTCGGATACCCAGTGAATAGTACCCTTGACAGACCTCCACTCTCCTACACCAGGCTTAGAATCAGGATCATAGGTACAGTGAATCTCAGTGATATTGCCTTCGCTGTCCTTAACGAAAGAGGTGCATTTTACAATGTAAGCATATTTCAGACGCACCTCGCCGTCAGGTTTCAGACGGAAATATTTCTTAGGAGCGTCCTCCATAAAGTCTTCTTTCTCAATCAGGAGTTCTTTGGTGAAAGGAACTTTGCGCTTAGGGCCGTCAGGCTCAGCCGGATTGAGAGGAGCGTCGAAATACTCCACTTTACCCTCTTCCCAATTGTCGATTATGAGCTTGACCGGATTCAGCACGGCCATATATCTGTTGGCGCGGGCATTCAGATCCTGTCTCAGGCACCACTCCAGAAGGGAGAGGTCGATGACATTGTCTCTCTTGGCAACACCCACTTTCTCAGCGAACATTCTGATTGCCTCTGGAGTGTAACCCCTGCGGCGGATACCGCAGATGGTAGGCATACGGGGATCGTCCCAGCCGTCGACGTAGTTATTCTTCACAAGTTCGAGAAGCTTTCTCTTGCTCATCACCGTGTATGTCAGGTTGAGACGGGCGAACTCGTACTGATGAGACGGGAAGATACCCAGTTTCTCGATAAACCAATCGTAGAGAGGTCTGTGGACGTCAAATTCGAGTGTACATATCGAGTGGGTGATATTCTCTATAGAATCGCACTCTCCGTGAGCGTAGTCGTACATAGGATATATGCACCACTTGTCTCCTGTTCTGTGGTGAGAGGCGTGTATAATTCTGTACATAAGAGGGTCTCTGAAGAGCATGTTCGGATGAGCCATATCGATCTTTGCTCTGAGAACCTTCTCTCCGTCAGCATATTTTCCATCGCGCATCTCCCTGAACAGCTTCAGGTTCTCCTCCACGCTGCGGTTCCTGTAAGGACTCTCGATGCCCGGCTGGCTCACCGTTCCGCGGTTCAGGCGGATCTCTTCCTGAGTCTGGTCATCGACATATGCCAGTCCCTTCTTGATCAGTTCCTCGGCCCACAGGTAGAGCTGGTCGAAATAGTCGGATGCATAGAATTCATTGGCCCATTCAAAGCCGAGCCACTTGATATCCTCTTTTATGGAATCAACGTACTCAGTATCCTCTTTAACCGGGTTGGTATCGTCGAAACGGAGGTTCGTCTTGCCGCCGTATTTCTTGGCCAGTCCGAAATTCAGGCAGATGCTTTTTGCGTGGCCGATGTGAAGATATCCGTTAGGTTCAGGAGGGAAACGGGTCAGAATGCTTTTGTACTTACCTGTAGAGAGGTCATTCTCAATTATCTCCTCCAAAAAATTCAAATTGCGTTCAGCTGCAACTTCTGTGGTATTCTCGCTCATAGAAACTGATTATGTGATTTGCAAAAATAGCAAAAAAGGCATAATTTTATGCGTTTAAAAGGAAAAATGATGGTAAGATCAATGACCGGCTACGGCAAATCTGAGTGTGTTATAGACAACACCAAGTTTACCGTCGAAATAAGATCCGTCAACGGCAAAAACGCAGACATTTCTATTAAGACATCCCTGATTCCGAGAGACAGAGAGATGGAACTTCGCAGCTACCTGATTTCGCAGCTGGGTCGCGGAACTATCGATCTGTTTGTCACAAAGGACGTTACGGCCGGCGTAGCCCCGAAACACATCAACTCCGATCTTATCAGGGATTACTGCCAAAGCATAGCCGAGGCATTTAAAGGGACTGCATTCGAAGGTACCGTCACTTCTTCCAACGACAATTATCTGGCGGCCACGGTTCTGAGAATGCCGGACGTCATCGA
Source organism: Bacteroidales bacterium (assembly GCA_017958765.1). Lineage (GTDB taxonomy): Bacteria > Bacteroidota > Bacteroidia > Bacteroidales > UBA932 > Equibacterium. Next base: position 2,902 of record JAGDBY010000103.1, read on the forward strand.
GGCGGATAAATCAGTTTTCGGAGATGAAGAATGGGACATTCTGTTCAATTCTATAAAGGAAGCCTGCGACAGCCTTGTCAGGTTCAGGGAGCAGGAAGGGGTCGCCCTCAAAGCGGACATTCTCTAAAAAATCTCTCTTATAGAGTCTTACATTCCGGAGATAGAGAAATACGAGAAGCGCCGCACCGAGACCATCAAAGAGCGTATCTTCTCTCACCTCAAAGAGTTTACGGACA
>JAGDBY010000104.1 GCA_017958765.1 Bacteroidales bacterium
CGTCTCCTGTACGCGGCACCGGTCCTGAAATGATCAACGGGGTACGGGCGTCGTCGATCAACACTGAGTCGACCTCGTCGACAATCGCAAAATGGTGCTTCCTCTGAACCAGGTCGTTCGGATTGATCGCCATATTGTCACGGTTGTAGTCGAAACCGAATTCATTGTTGGTACCGAAAGTGATGTCAGCCCTGTAGGCCTTCTTGCGGGACTCCGTACTAGGCTGGTGCTTGTCGATACAGTCTACGCTCAGACCGTGGAACTGGTAGAGCGGACCCATCCACTCGCAGTCACGCTTTGCCAGATAGTCGTTCACGGTGACAACGTGCACTCCCTTACCGGCCAGCGCATTCAGGAAAACAGGGAGGGTAGCCACGAGGGTTTTACCTTCACCTGTTGCCATCTCGGCGATTTTACCCTGATGGAGAACCACACCGCCTATAAGCTGTACGTCGTAGTGGATCATATCCCAGGTAATCATATTTCCGCCGGCCATCCAGCTGTTCTTCCATACGGCTTTGTTTCCGTTGATACTTACGAAATCGCGGCTTGCGCCCAACTCTTTGTCATACTCGGTGGCGGTCACTGTAATTGTGGCGTTCTGAGTAAACCTGCGCGCAGTGGACTTCATAATGGCAAATGCCGGAGGGAGAATCTCGTTCAGAGATTTCTCTATAGTCTCGTCGATCTGCTTTTCAATCTCGTCCAGTCTGGTGGCGAGCTTCTCTTTCTCTTTTACCGCAATCTCCACGTCGGTGAGTTTCTCACGGATGGAAGCCGCCTCGCTCTCCAAACTGTCTGTGCGGGAGTGAAGGAACTCCCTGAGTTTGTCCGTCTCCGCCCTCAGGTCATCGTCACTGAGAGCATCTATTCTGGCATACTCAGCCTTTATCTTGTTGATAATGGGGGTAATCTCCTTGACGTCTCTCTCCGCTTTGGAGCCGAACAGTGATTTCAATAAGTTAGCCATATGATGTTTGTTATAACTTTCAAAAATAATAAAAAGAACTAGAATCCTAATAAAAATAATCCGTAGCCGAACAAAGCCGCGACAACGCAGTTAATCAGCTTCGCGTAGATAAAGTCTTTCTTGGTCTCAGCGAGCAGCGGAAGAGATGCGTGTCCGTCCTGAGATATGCTGCTGGCCAGTAAGACTGAGAACGGGACTGCGCCGCCTGCGAACAGCGATACGAACAGCAAGTGAGGCCCGGACTCAGGGATGATTCCGACCAGCGTAGCGAGCAAAATCATAAACGGGATATTCTCCTTGGTCCACGATCCTATATCGAAGAATGTAAGGCCTATCTCCACTATCAGCAGCGCTCCGAAAGTCCAGCAGAATATCTTCAGCAAGTGACGCTTGATCACGTGCTTCCAGAGGTGTTCCTTGATGAAGTGGGAGTCGCTTACGGCCGTAAACCAAAGAGCGAACAGCGAGATGACTGCAAACAGGAGATTTATCCAATATTCATCGAATATGTTGAAACTGCCGTGAGCGTGCTCGTGAGCCTCCTCGGCATGTTCGTGCTCAAGCAGTCCGAGAGCCAGAGCCACTATAAAGAGGAGAATGCCTCCCAGAAGGGCGTAACGTTGCCATTCTCCGCCCTTCAAATTCTTCAAAGTCCTCTTAGGGCACTCGTCGGTGCAGTGTTCTCCGTGAGCGTGATGGTGAACATCCTGGCTGTGAATCTCAAAATCTGTGTCGCAATAGACGTGACGCTTCTTGCCCGGGGCGATCAAATCAACCGCGAGGCCAACTGCGATGCCTATCACGAACAGCACGGCAAACAGAATCAGGGTCTCTTTGGGAATCATAGCCAGCATCACGAAAGCTTCATCTCCGCTGGAAACTATCATCATCGCGATAAGGGCTCCGAACGAGAGCAGGCCGTGGGTATAAAGAGATACCGTGGCAAATCCTCCCACACACCCGGGAACCACTCCGAGAATGGCTCCCAGCAGAACCTGACCGAATCGGGACTGCCTGAGAGAAGAAAACCACTTTCCGTTGGAAGAGACGTTGATGTACTCGATCATCAACATCATTATAATCACGAGTCCCGTAATCAGGACGCTGTTTCTGAGAACATCCTCTGCGATGTGCAAGGCTTCGTGCATAGCTTAGTTCTGCTTAATTGAACGGTTGAACTTCTCCATCAGTTCCGTAGCAGCTGCGAATGAGTCGAGCTCTCCGTCAAGAACGGCCTTCTCATAGTCCGGAAGCAGTTTTTCAACGACTTCATTCTCATAGAATGTGTTCCTGAGAGACTCGTTGATGCTCTCGTACATCCAGTAGCTGGCCTGTTCACGGCGTTTCTTGACATAGTATCCGTTCCCTTTGACAAGGGTGAAATAGTCTTCTATCAGCTTCAGAATCTCAGGGAGTCCCTCTTTTGTCACAGCAGAAGAGGTAACCGCCGTAGGGATCCATCCGCTCTCTGTAGGAGGGAAAAGGTGAAGCGCATTTGCATAGAGCGCCTTGGTCATATTCGCCCTCTCTATATTGTGTCCGTCGGCCTTGTTGATGGTGATAAGGTCCGACATCTCCATAATACCGCGCTTGATACCCTGCAGATCGTCTCCTGCGCCTGAAATCATCAGCAGGAGGAAAAAGTCGCTCATAGAATGGACCGCAGTCTCGCTCTGTCCCACTCCGACCGTCTCTATGAATACCACGTCGTAACCTGCCGCTTCACAAAGGAGAATGGTCTCGCGTGTCTTGCGGGCCACACCGCCCAAAGAGCCGGCAGACGGGCTGGGACGGATGAAAGCCTTAGGATCGTTGCAGAGGGTCTCCATTCTGGTTTTGTCTCCGAGAATGCTCCCCTTGCTCTTCTCGCTGGAAGGGTCGATGGCCAGAACCGCCAGTTTATGCCCCTGAGAAGTGAGGTATGAGCCGAAAGCCTCGATAAAGGTACTCTTTCCCGCTCCCGGCACACCGGTGATGCCTATTCTCATTGTAGCGTGCTTTGAAGACTCGGCCTGACATCTGGCTATAATCTCGTTTGCCATCGCTCTGTGCTGAGGAAGATGGCTCTCTACCAAAGTTATCGCCTTGCTGAGAATTGTGGTGTCCCCTGCGAGAATACCGTCCATATATTGATCTATGGTAAGCTGTACAGGCTTGTTCTTCAATACGTTGCCCAAATAAGGGTTTATTGTAGGCGGCTGAACGACACCCTCGTTGATGTTCAGGGCTGTATCATCGTTCTTGTAGTCATCAAAGAAATCGCCTTGCTTGGTATTATCCATATCTATTTGAGAATTATTCCTGAAATGAAAAAGTTAATGTTCGGTTTGGTAGGAGCGTTGGTGATCAGGTTCAGCACATTCAGAACTTCCCCCTCTTCAGAGGAGGTATCGAAACGGAACTTGATGGAAGCTGAAGAGCCCGGCTTGATCACTACGGGCATCTTGTTCTCTATAACGGTCCCTTTCTTATCGGAATCTATTTTGTGAATGACCAGATCGCTCTTGCCTGAATTCTTCAGCACGAAAGAAGACTCGACTTTCTGCCCTTTTTTAACCTGTCCGAACTCGTAGTATGCCTTCTCTATAAATGGCAGAGGGGCTTTTGCGAGATCGGTTTTGGAGTAAGAGTCAAAATTGTCGTTGATATTGGCCTCGATTCTGACAGGGCCGGTCTGATTCTCCCCGTTGACTTTGAAGAATGTCTGGTAAACAGTCTTTCCCCAATTCTTCGCCCCTTTGGCCGTATTGACGGTAAAGCGCATTTTGGCAGTAGAATTGGCAGGAATCGGATTCGGGGTAATCTCTATCTGAAGGGCTGCTGACTGTCCGGTCGCTTCGACTTTTATCGGGGAAGAGGACAGGTTTGCCACCACTGCATCGTCATATTTTGTCTCTCCCTGGAGAATGTAGCCCAGCGTATAGTCTGCACTCTTCAAGGCAAAGGCCTTCCCTACAGTGTAGGTATAAATCTCCCTCAGCGGAAGCGCTTTCTGATGGACGTCGCCTCTGATACGGAGCACCACAGGCCTTGTCACGTTCGATACATACACCGTGATGGTCTTGTTGAAAGGGTACGGCCCCTGGTCGTTCATATATGTGACCTTGATAGTAGCCTTGCCTCCTGTAGGGATCGGGGCGTTGGACCACTCAGGGACGGTACAGCCGCAGCTTGACACCACATTGAGGATTACAATCGGGGCGTCGCTGATGTTGGTCATCGTAAAAGTGCAGGTAGCCGGACCGTCTGACAGAAGCATATCTCCGAAGTCGTGAACCTTCTCATTGAAAGAGACTATCTGCTCCTCGTTGCTCTGCGGATTTTGGGCATAGCAAACTACCGAAAAAACCGTTGCGGCCAATAATATGAAAGCTCTTTTTAACATGACACAATTTTGCACAAAGATACTATTCATAAACGAAAAAGATGTTATATTTGTGTCATCAAAAATCAAACCAAATAAAATTAGTATTATGGCCTATAGAATTACTGAAGATTGCGCTGCTTGTGGAACTTGCATTGACGAATGTCCTGTTGGAGCGATCTCTTCTGGCGACATTTACAAGATAGCTCCCGACGTATGCATCGAGTGCGGTACTTGCGCAAGCGTATGCCCTATGGAAGCAATTGTTAAAGACTAAGTAGTATAGTAAGCGCTATAAGAAAAGCAGCTCTCATCTCGAGAGCTGCTTTTTTTAAAAAATTTGACTGTAAAGAATATCCCCTATTCAAGGATATTATATCTGAATTCTTCTATGACATACACGTGATCTGCGAATGCCACGATCAGCCACTCGAAGAAGTCGCTGTCAGCAAGACCGCAGGAGGTCTTAATGTCCGCAGGGGTAATGTTCTTGACCAGGTCCTTGAAATAATCTGCAGCCTGTTTGTCGCAGTCGTATATGTTGACTCCGGTGAATACCACAGAAGAATTGGTAAAACCTTTCTGTTTGAAATAATCCTTAACCTTAGCTAAAGATTCGTTCGACTCAAAGTTGTAAGCGCTCACGCCCGGGATAATACCGATATTGTACTCCTGAGTATAGGAAGACTCTATACAGGACGGCATCACGAACAGGATAGCTGCTAAAAGGATTATTGCTTTTTTCATATTTGAATAAAAAATTTCTCTGTTTCTAATTAAGTTTTGCAAGCGCCGAGAGCTGTCCGCGGACCTTGTCCCCTTTCTTTACCAGGATTTCAGCATCCATCGGGACGAAGATATCCAGACGGGAGCCGAACTTTATAAAGCCGGCCTCAGAAGCCTGAACCGCATCGTCGCCCTGGTCTGCATAGCACACGATACGTCTTGCGACGATCCCGGCAATCTGCCTGAACATAACTTCGGCGCCGTTGTTTGTCTTGACAACTACGGTAGTATGTTCGTTTTTGACAGAAGACTTCGGGAGGAATGCGAACAGGTATTTGCCCGGGTGATATTTATAATAGGATA
>JAGDBY010000105.1 GCA_017958765.1 Bacteroidales bacterium
TATCAGCTTTATCTGGTTCTTGCTTATCATGCTTTGTTCTTCCTATCCAACGGTTCCCTCCAACGACACGCTCAGCAGCTTCTGCGCCTCGACGGCAAACTCCATCGGCAGTTTCTGGATTACCTCCTTGGCATAGCCGTTCACTATCAGGCCGACGGCCTGCTCCGTGGGTATGCCGCGCTGGTTGCAGTAGAACAGCTGGTCCTCTGAAATCTTTGATGTCGTGGCTTCGTGCTCGAAGATGGCCGTGTCGTTATGCACGTCCATATAAGGAAAGGTATGGGCACCGCAGTTGGAACCTAATAGCAGCGAGTCGCAGCTTGAGTAGTTGCGGGCTCCGTCGGCCGAGGCTGCCGCCCTCACTAGTCCTCGGTACGAGTTCTGCGAGTGTCCGGCGGAGATGCCCTTCGATATAATGGTACTCTTCGTGTTGCGCCCTATGTGTATCATCTTCGTCCCCGTGTCGGCCTCCTGGTAGTTGTTGGTGACGGCCACTGAGTAGAATTCCGACGCGGAATTGTCTCCCTGGAGAATGGTGCTCGGATATTTCCAGGTTATGGCGGAGCCGGTCTCCACCTGAGTCCAGGAAAGTTTGCTGTTCTCTCCTTTGCAGATTCCTCTCTTGGTGACGAAGTTGTAGATACCACCTTTCCCTTCGGCATTTCCCGGATACCAATTCTGTACCGTAGAGTACTTCACTTCGGCGTCACGTAGCACAACAATCTCCACGACGGCTGCGTGAAGCTGGTTTTCATCTCTCATCGGGGCTGTGCACCCCTCCAGATAACTCACGTACGAGCCCTCGTCTGCGACAATAAGGGTTCTCTCGAACTGTCCCGTCCCCCTTGCGTTGATCCTGAAGTAGCTCGACAGGTCCATCGGGCAGCGAACCCCTTTCGGAATATAGCAGAAGCTGCCGTCGCTGAACACTGCGGAGTTGAGAGCGGCGTAGTAGTTGTCCCCGATCGGAACCACCGACGCCAGGTATTTTCTGACAAGATCGGGATAATTCTGTACCGCCTCCGAGAATGAGCAGAATATGATCCCTTTTTCAGCCAGAGTGTCTTTGAATGTGGTTTTTACCGATACAGAATCGAACACTGCATCTACGGCCATCCCGGCAAGAGCCTTCCTCTCATCAAGCGGAATGCCCAGCTTGTCAAAGGTCTTCTCCAGTTCGGGGTCTATCTCTCCTTCCGCGCTCCTCTTCTTAGGGGCGGCAAAGTAGATTATATCCTGAAAGTCGATAGGGGGAATCGTCAGATGACCCCAGGTAGGAGCCTCCATCTCGGTCCATCTTCGGTAAGCCTTCAGACGGAAGTCAAGCAGCCACTGTGGCTCTCCCTTTTTGGCGGAAATCTCCCGGATGATATCTTCGCTGAGACCTTTGGCTATAAAATCCTGCTCCAGGTTCGTCTCGAAGCCTTGTCCGTATTCTCTGCTGGTGATATCCTGAATTATGTCCGGTTTTTTTGCCATAGAGAGCAAAGTTACAGTTTTATACCTAATTTTGTAAGACAGACAATCAATTATGAGCGAAAATAATAAAAAAGAGAAACGTACGTCATTCTCCGAAATAGGAGTCAAGGCGGCGATGGCCGGTCTGTTCGACAGAACGGGATTTGTAAACGGCGACATTCTCCTGAGCGGAAACGATGTCACCGCCCACAAGGTGATGATGGAAGGGGTTGATTTCGACTTGGTGTACAACCCTTTGAAACATCTCGGATACAAGGCGGTACTGAACGTACTGGGTGACGTCTATGCGGCTTTCCGCGTCCCTTCTGCCATATCTGCCGTCGTGGGACTCTCATCGCGTTTCAGCTACGAGGATATGCAGGAACTTTGGACGGGCGTAGTGGCGGCCGCCAAGGAACATCACGTCAAGACCCTTCACCTGGACCTGAATCCGTCCGTGAACGGTCTCTACATCAGCCTTACCGCGTTCGGAGAGCAGAAGAAAAAGGTACTCTCGTCGAGGCCGGAGCCGAAGAGCAAGGATTTGATATGCCTGGGAGGAAACGTCGGGGCTGCCTATCTGGGACAGCACGTGCTGGAGAGGGAGAAAGCGGCCTTTATGAATGCACCTGAAGGTGTTTCCCAGCCCGATCTGAGTAAATACAAATACATTCTCTCGCAGTACCTCAGCCCTGAGATTCCTTCGAACACAATAGACAGGTTCCTCGAGTGCGACATCATCCCTACCTGCGGCGACTTCGTCACAAAGGGGCTTGCCGCTTCAGTTAAGAGAATCTCTGATAAGACCGGATTCGGCGCAAAGATCTATGTGGACAGGATTCCTATCGCCAGCGAGACATTCCAGATGGCCGAAGAGATCAATATGGATCCGATAACCTGCGCCCTTAACGGAGGGGATGATTACAGGCTGCTGTATACCGTCCCTCTGGAGAAGTTCGAAGTCTTCAAGAAGGAGATTCAGACCTTTGACATAATAGGTCATCTTTGTAAGCAAGATGTTGGTACAGTGCTTGTTACGCCGGACGGGGCAGAAATAGAGCTAAAATCTTTGTAAAACGATGCAACGTTTTGACCTTCAATTGCATCTTTGTAATAGGTTTAGGTTTTAGTACAGTGAAAGAGGTTTGATTCTTTATGGGTCAGCCTCTTTTTTCATATATTTGTTGAAAATTGTGCGATGGCTCTGATAAACCGAAATACCCTTTCTCCCTTCGACTGGTTTCTGATAATCGGAGTAATCGCCGCGTCCCTCGGGTATTCCATTCTGACCGCCACGTTTGACACTCTCGGAATAATCGCTTCGATAACCGGAGTGGTTTGCGTGGTCCTCTGCGCCAAGGGAAACATCCTCAACTACGCTTTCGGGCTTGTGAACGTGGCCATTTATGCGTGGATCTCATTCAAAGCGCAGCTCTACGGCGACGCCGCCCTGAACGCCCTCTACTACTTCCCGATGAACATTATCGGATGGGTGAGCTGGAACGGCCGCCGGCAGGTTGAGGACGATACCAAAGTGAAGGCGAGAAGAATGACATTCAGGCAGAGGCTCATCCTGGTGCTGATCTGCGTGGTATCGGTTACTGTGTGCGGCTACATTCTCTCCAAAGTCGGAGACCCTCAGCCGTATAAAGATTCTGCCTCTACGATGCTTTCCATTATCGCTATGTTCCTGATGGTGAGAGCTTTTATGGAGCAGTGGTCGCTGTGGATTCTAACAAATGTGATAAGCGTGGTTATGTGGGTGATTCTGACTGTAAGAGGCGATTCTCACGCAGTAATGATGGTGATAATGTATCTCTTCTACACCATAAACTCTATTAACGGACATATCCAATGGAAAAAACTTATATGAAAGAGGCCTTGAAAGAGGCTCTCAAGGCGTTTGAAGAGGGTGAAGTCCCTGTCGGGGCTGTGATAGTGTCCCAGTGGAGGATCATAGCCCGCGCTCACAACCTGACAGAGACCCTAACGGACACTACGGCTCACGCTGAGATGCAGGCAATAACCTCGGCTACGGATTATCTGGGAGGGAAATACCTCAACGACTGCACTGTCTATGTCACAGTGGAGCCCTGCCCGATGTGCGCGGCAGCACTCGCCTGGGCGCAGGTCGGCAAGCTGGTGTACGGAGCGAAAGATCCCAAAAAAGGGTATTCTCTTTACACCCCTTCTCTGCTCCATCCCAAGACCGTCGTAGAGGGCGGAGTGCTTGAAGATGAGTGCGCTGAGTTGATGGTAAAATTTTTTAAATCTAAAAGATAATTGCAAAATCTTTGTATATTTGCAGTCCTGTCCGTAACGGCAGGTGCCATTGAGATATGGTGTAATGGTAGCACTACAGATTTTGGTTCTGTCTGTCGAGGTTCGAATCCTCGTATCTCAACAATTATTCTAAAATTTTAATACGTTGGAACCTCCGAGTTGTCAGTTGGTAAGTTCTTCAGAGCCGTCCTGTCGGTCTCTGTCGCAACGTATTATCCCCACTTTAACAGAAACAGTAACTGATTGCGCCCTTTGGCTCGATTAGTCTTTATTATACCCATATGGCACTATTCCTTACAAAAGAATTAGAAAACGACGCTTGTATTTACGTTTGGGAAATCACCGAAACGGAAGAGGAACTTATGAACCTCTCTTCAGTTCCCAATGACGAACTGGAAGAACTGAGCATGATCAAGAGCGAGGCTCGCAGAAAAGAGAAACTGGCAGTAAGAGCTCTTCTGAACACGATTTTTGATGACAAAGTTTATCTGGGTCATCACGATAACGGCAAGCCTTATCTTCAAAACACCGTTCGGGAGATAAGCATTTCCCATTCTAACCGCTTTGTGGCTATCATCACCCATCCGAGCGAGGATCTGGGTATCGATATCGAAAGCCTGGACCGCGATTTTTCAGCAGTTGAAGCAAAGGCTCTCTCAGATGAGGAGATTGACGACCTGTCTGACAGCAAGCGCGCTCTTCAGCTGGCCATCTACTGGTGCGCTAAAGAGGCTATCTTCAAGAGAATGTCACTGAACGGCGTCGATTTCGCGGAGCAGATAGAGCTGGAGCGTTTCCGTCCTCACGATGAAGGTACCCTTGAGGCTACATACACACACAAAGACGGCACCGAGATGGAGTTTGAACTGGAATATCTGGTATTTGAAAACCATGTGATGGTATGGGTTGTGGGTTAATGACATTAGACTGAGATGAAAAAGAATTTTGTAAAAGAACTGGAATGGCGCGGTATGATACACGATATCATGCCCGGAACAGAAGAATTATTTAAGAAAGAACAGGTTACAGCTTATTTGGGAATAGACCCTACGGCTGACAGTCTCCATATCGGACACCTTGTGGGAGTGATGATGCTCCGTCACCTTCAGAGTTGCGGCCACAAGCCTATCGCAGTGCTCGGCGGCGCTACCGGTATGATCGGTGACCCTTCAATGAAGTCTCAGGAGAGAAACCTTCTCGATCTGGACACACTCAGGCACAATCAGGAGTGCATCAAAAAGCAGCTCTCCAGATTCCTCGACTTCGACAGCGACGCTCCTAATGCCGCTCTGCTGGTGAACAACTACGACTGGACCAAGGATTACAGCTTCCTGGATTTCGTAAGAGATATCGGCAAGCACATCACCGTGAACTATATGATGAGCAAGGATTCTGTCAAGAAGCGTCTCAGCGGTGAAGATCGCGAAGGAATGTCCTTCACAGAATTCTCATATCAGCTTCTTCAGGGATATGACTTCCTGTTCCTCTACGAGCATTACGGCTGCAAGCTCCAGATAGGCGGAAGCGACCAGTGGGGTAACATCACCACCGGTACAGAGTTGATCCGCAGAAAGCTCGGAGGAGAGGCCTTCGCCCTTACCTGCCCTCTTATCACCAAAGCCGACGGCGGTAAATTCGGCAAGACTGAGAAGGGAAATGTCTGGTTGGACGCACGTTACACTTCGCCTTATACATTCTATCAGTTATGGCTGAACGTCAGCGACGAGGATGCTAAGAAATACATCAAGATATTCACAATGCTCGACAAGGAGCAGATAGATGCCCTCATCAAAGAGCAGGAAGAGGCTCCTCACCTCCGTCCTCTTCAGAAGAAACTTGCAGAGGAGATCACCGTGATGGTTCACGGCCGTGAAGAATTCGACAAGGCGGTAGCCGCCAGCAGCATTCTGTTCACCAATTCTTCAGCCGACACCCTCAAGGCCCTTGATGAAGAGACATTCCTTGCAGTGTTCGACGGAGTTCCTCAGTTCGAACTCGGCAAAGAGAAACTGGGCGGGAACGTGATAGACATTCTGGCTGTCGACACTCAGGTATTCCCTTCAAAAGGAGAGTGCCGCAAGATGATTCAGGCCTCAGGACTGAGCATTAACAAAGAGAAAGTCGCCGACGTCGCCCTGAATCTGACAGAGGATATGCTTCTGGACGGTAAATACATCCTCGTCCAGAAAGGAAAGAAGAACTACTTCATTTTGAAATTCATCTAAAATGGAAAACGAAACCACACGCCAGGCCAAAGTCGCCTCTCAGATCAAGAGGGATATGGCCGAGATAATAAGAGCCCGCGGAATGGCCGCTTACTCAGGCGCCATGGTTACCGTAAGCGGTGTCAAAGTGAGTCCCGACCTGTCGCTGGCCAAAATATATGTGAGCGTATTCCCTTCTGAGAAGCGCGACAACGCTATGGCCATTCTCGAGCAGCAGAAATTCTCTCTCAGAGGAGAATTGGGAAGACTTGTGGGCAAGCAGCTCCGTATCGTCCCTGAGATCGCATTCTTTGTAGATGATTCTCTCGATTATGTAGAGCATATAGACGAACTGCTCAAGAAGTAGGCAGCTCCTATGAACAGCACGTTTTTCATAGCGAAAAGGTACCTGTTTGCCAAGAAATCGCACAACATAATCAATATAATTTCGATTATTTCTGCGGTCGGAATCGCTATCGGATGTGCTGCCCTCGTTATAATTCTCTCCGTTTACAACGGATTCGACAACCTTCTCAGGTCATTCTATGACACCGAGACGGCCGATATTCTAATATCTCCGGCCAAAGGGAAGGTCTTTGACCCGGCCCTGACCGATTATCTGAAGAGCGAGCCTTTCGTTGAGTCTTACAGCGAAGTGCTTGAAGAGAATGTGTACCTAATGTAGGAGGATAACAGCATCGTGGTAAAGGCAAAAGGAGTCGGCCGGGATTACGGGGAGGTGAACGGGCTTAGCGACTATATTGTCGACGGAGAATTCTCCCTGACCGACGGAGACGTAAGCCAGATAGTGCTGGGTCGTTCCGTGGCGGCGGACCTGAAAGTCAATCTGAAGTTTCTCTCTTTCGTAGAGATGTATTTTCCTTCCCGCACGGGGGAAGTTTCTATGATAAACCCGATGGGGGCGCTCCGTACCGCTGATTTTTATCCCGGAGGAATTATCTCTCTCGACAATGACTTTGACCGCCAGTATGTGTTTGTCCCTATAGAATCCCTCCGCGAACTGCTCGAATATACCGTTGAGGTAAGCGCTGTGGAGCTCAAACTTAGCGGGGAGTGTCTTAACGGTAAGGGAGTGGTAAAACCACAGTATCTCAAAAGGGTGGAGGCTTCCCTGGGCGAAGGTTTCACGGTGAAGAACCGTTTCCAGCAGAACGAGACCGTCTACAAGCTTCTCACATACGAGAAACTGGCCATTTTTGCCATCCTGATTTTCATTGTCCTGATTATCTCCTGCAACATCTACAGCTCGATGAATATGCTTGTGATCGAGAAGAAGAACGACATCGAGATTCTCAAGTCTATGGGTGCCGACAGGAAGATGATAGGGGGAATTTTCACTTTGGAAGGTTGGATGATCTCCCTTCTGGGAGTGATTGCCGGCATAATAATCGGATTGATTCTCTGCTATGTACAGATCCGGTTCGGCCTGATCAAGATGCCCGGCAGCTTCATCGTAAATGCCTATCCGGTGCAGGTGAAACTTACCGACGTGCTGATAGTTTTTGCCTCTGTAAGCGCCATCGGATTCTTGATGGCAAAGCGATAATGCCATTTTGTCACCTCTTGCCCGTTGGCACATAATTTGTCCTTTTGGCAGGCGTATTTGACAATAATTTAAATCACAATAACAATGACAATAAAACCTTTATTTGACAGAGTTTTAGTCGAAGCCAAAGAGGCCGAAACAAAAACAGCCAGCGGATTGTTCATCCCTGATACAGCAAAAGAGAAACCGCAGCAAGGAGTTGTTGTGGCAGTGGGAAACGGAAAGAAAGATGAGCCTATGGAGCTTAAACCAGGCGACACCGTTCTTTACGGTACATATGCCGGAACAGAGATTACAGTCGACGGCAAGGATTATTTGATTATGCACCAGAGCGATGTGGTTGCAGTACTAAGCTAAACCGGGAGGATTAATTATGGCAAAAGATATTAAATTCAATATTGACGTTCGCAACCTTATGAAAGAGGGTGCTGACGAACTGGCAA
>JAGDBY010000017.1 GCA_017958765.1 Bacteroidales bacterium
ACCTCATTCTGCGCAAGCCCCATATTTCTGAAAACGCGCAGGTTGAGAGAAGATCCGTCGGTAACCACCCGGTATGTGAGCTGAATGCCCGGGAAAGCCTCCTGTTTAACTCCGTTTACGTACACCAGGCCGTCTTTAACCTGAAGAGAGTCACCGGCAACGGCGACGCATCTCTTCACGTAATGGTCCGTCTTGTCGCTCGGACGGGCGAATACAGGCCCGAACGTACGCTCGGTGTATTCCTTTCCGTTGATTCTTACGTGAGCGTAATAATCGTCCATCGGAGCTCTGGAGAGAACCGTATCTCCGTGAGGGTAATTGAAGACCACTATGTCGTCGCGTCCCACCGAAGGCTTGAGCCCTTTCAGACGGCGGTACTTCAGCTGGATTGCAGTAGAATAGCACTCTCCGCCACCTGGGAACACGTTGTGCATAAACGGCATTGAAATAGGAGTCTGCGGCATTCTCGGACCGTAGGACACTTTCTCCACAAACAGGAAATCTCCGGTCATCAAGGTCTTCTCCATTGAAGAAGAAGGAATCTTGAAAGACTGTATGAAGAAGATGTTGAGGAAGGTCACAACGATTACGGCAAAGACGATTGCATCGAGCCACTCCAATCCGATATTGTGCTTCTCACCCTCTTTGTAGGTTTTCTTCCAGAATGCCCACTTTACTTTCTTGGTGATGAAAATATCGAATATGACGGCAAGGCCGAACAGCCACCAGTAATTGCCGAGCCATATCACCCAAAGAAGATAAAGTACGGCCCAAAAGATGAACCGTACCCACCTGTTATTGTATAATTGTTTAAATGTCAAGTTATTTTACTGACTTGATAACTGCTTCGAATGCCTGAGGGTTATTCATAGCAAGGTCAGCGAGGACCATACGGTTGAGACCTACATTCTGTGCATTCAACTTACCCATAAACTGAGAGTAAGTCATACCGTGCTGACGAGCAGCAGCGTTGATACGCATAATCCAAAGTGAACGGAAGTTGCGTTTTTTGTTCTTACGGTCACGGTAAGCATATGTCAAACCTTTCTCATAGGTATTCTTTGCTACCGTCCAGACATTTCTCCTTGACAGGAAATTACCTTTGGTCTGTTTTAGGACTTTTTTTCGACGAGCTCTTGAAGCTACTGAATTTACCGATCTTGGCATAATTAATTTCTTTTTGAAAGTCAGCGCCTTAACTGATTAAGGTCTTTACGGCTGAACATTCTGGTTAAACAATCCTTTTACTTATTTTACTAACAAAGCTTTGATTCTCTTGTTGTCTACTGGATCAACAATGGCAACGTGGTTAAGGTTGCGTTTCTGCTTTTTAGTTTTTTTGGTAAGAATGTGGCTGTGATAAGCGTGTCTTCTTTTGATTTTACCGGATCCGGTGAGCACAAAGCGCTTCTTTGAACCGGAATTCGTTTTCATTTTTGGCATTGTAGTATAACTTTAGTTTTAAAATGTTATTTCTTCTTGTTAGGGGCAATCATCATAATCATCCTCTTGCCCTCCAGTTTAGGCATCTGCTCTGCCTTACCGTAATCATCAAGCTCAACAGCAAAGCGGAGAAGCAGTTTCTCACCCTGGTCGGAGAACAGAATCGAACGTCCGCGGAAGAAAACATAGGCCTTAACCTTGCATCCGTCCTTGAGGAACTCCTGAGCGTGTTTCAGCTTGAACTGGAAATCGTGCTCATCGGTATTAGGACCGAAACGTATCTCCTTGATAATCACCTTTGAGGCATTGGCTTTCTGCTCTTTTGCCTTCTTTTTCTGCTGATATTGATACTTTTGAAAATCAATAATCTTGCATACAGGAGGATCAGCATTCGGAGAAATCTCCACCAAATCCAATTCTGCCTCCTCTGCCATTGCAAGCGCCTCTCGTATAGGGTAAATACCCTGCTGCGGTACGTTTTCGCCAACAACCCTTACCAACGAAGCTGTTATCTCCTCGTTAATCTTAGGGCCTTCGTTCTTGGCTTTATTCTGGTTATTGCCCTGCTGTCTGTTCTGCGGTGCGGGGCGAGGCTTCGGGGGCCTGTAATTTGAAGTTGCTATAATTTATTTCCTCCTATTTGTTTGTGTATTGTTATTCAAAACTATATTGTCTCTTTCTCCAACTCGGCATTGACTTCAGCCCGGATAAACTCCTTGAATTGCTCAACGGTCATCACTCCTTTATCCTCCCCTCCTCTCTTTCTTACTGACACGGAGTCTGAAGCTGCCTCTTTCTCGCCTACTATCAAAAGATACGGGATATGCTTTAACTCATTCTCCCTTATCTTCTTACCGACGGTCTCGTTACGATCGTCAATGGCGGCGCGAATATCGCAATTAATTAGATAATTACAAACTTTTTTTGCGAATTCATTGTATTTTTCACTTACCGGAAGGACCACTGCCTGGTCAGGAGTCAGCCACAGAGGGAAGTTTCCGCCGGTGTGCTCCAACAGCACTGCCACGAAACGCTCGAGTGATCCGAAAGGCGCTCTGTGGATCATTACAGGGCGGTATTTCTTATCGTCTGCGCCTGTATATTCCAGTTCGAAACGCTCAGGCAGGTTGTAGTCAACCTGGATTGTACCCAGCTGCCATTTACGTCCGATAGCGTCTTTTACCATAAAGTCGAGTTTCGGTCCGTAGAATGCCGCCTCGTCATATTCGACAACGGTAGGAAGGCCTTTCTCTGCCGCAGCTTCCATAATCGCCTTCTCAGCTTTCTCCCAGTTCTCCTCGCTGCCGATATACTTGCTGTGGTCGGTCTGGTGGCGGAGAGAGATCTGAGCTGTAAACTCGTCGAACTTAAGCGTTCTGAAGATATAGAGAACGATATCGATTACCTTGCAGAATTCCTCCTTGATCTGGTCAGGACGGCAGAACAGGTGGGCGTCATCCTGAGTAAAACTGCGGACTCTGGTAAGACCGTGCAATTCACCGCTCTGCTCATAACGGTACACTGTTCCGAACTCAGCTATTCTCAGAGGAAGATCTTTGTAAGAACGGGGTGTGGTCTTGTAGATCTCACAGTGGTGAGGGCAGTTCATAGGTTTGAGCAAATACTCCTCACCCTCCTGCGGAGTGGTGATAGGACGGAAAGAATCCTTGCCGTATTTAGCCCAGTGGCCTGATGTAACGTAGAGATCCTTGTTTCCGATATGAGGGGTGATAACCTGTACGTATCCGTATTTGCGCTGAACTTTGCGAAGGAAATTCTCCAGTCTCATGCGGAGGTCTGTACCTTTAGGGAGCCACAGAGGGAGGCCCATACCGACTTTTGAAGAGAATGTGAACAGTTCCAACTCTTTGCCGAGCTTTCTGTGATCTCTCTTCTTAGCCTCTTCCAACAGTACGAGATACCCGTCCAGCATTGATTTCTTAGGGAAAGAGATGCCGTAGATACGGGTAAGCATCTTGTTGTGCTCATCTCCTCTCCAATATGCTCCGGCAATTGAGGTAAGTTTTATCGCCTTGATTACCGAAGTGTCCTTCAAGTGAGGTCCGCGGCACAGATCGGTGAAACTTCCGTTTGTATAGAATGAGATAGTACCGTCCTCGAGCCCTTCGATCAATTCACACTTGTACTGATCTCCTTTGGCTGAATACACCTTCATAGCCTCGGCCTTTGAGATATCTTTTCTGACGAACTGCTCTTTGTTGCGAGCAAGTTCCAGCATTTTATTCTCTATTGCGGCAAGATCTGAGTCTGTAATCTGCCTGTCTCCCAGATCCACGTCATA
>JAGDBY010000106.1 GCA_017958765.1 Bacteroidales bacterium
AGCAGCTGTACGATTCCGTTCTCAACACTCTTGAAAATATGGAATTCCGCAATATGCTGAGCGGGGAGGGGGATAAGTTGGGAGCAATCCTGACTATCAATTCCGGCGCAGGAGGCACGGAGAGCAACGACTGGAGCTCTATGCTGATGAGAATGTACATCAGATGGGCCGAAAGAAACGGATATACCGTCAGGGTGAGCGACATTCTAGAGGGCGATGAGGCCGGTATCAAGTCTGTCACAATGGAGATCGAGGGAGAATACGCTTTCGGGTACCTGAAAGCCGAGAGCGGAGTGCACCGTCTGGTCAGAATCTCACCTTTCAATGCTCAGGGGAAGCGGCAGACCACATTCTCTTCGGTCTTCGTATATCCTCTGGTCGATGACACAATAGAGATAGAGATCAACCCGGCCGACTTGGAGTGGGATACATACCGTTCAAGCGGCGCCGGAGGTCAGAATGTAAATAAAGTCGAGACGGGAGTCCGTGTAAAACATATCCCTACCGGAATAGTTGTAGAGAATACTGAGACCAGATCCCAGCTCGACAATCGTCAGAACGCTCTTCGCATTCTGAAGTCTCACCTGTATGACCTGGAACTCAAAAAGCGTCAGGAGAAGCAGGCCGAGCTGGAGGGTCAGAAGAAGAGAATAGAGTGGGGCAGCCAGATCAGAAACTACGTGCTGCACCCTTACAAGATGGTGAAAGATCTTCGTACCGGTTATGAAACGGCTGATACCCAGGGTGTTCTCGACGGAGACATCAACGAGTTTATGAAGTCTTACCTAATGGAATTCGGAAACAATTAACTTATAAATAACTATAGAAATGGAATTCAAATATCAAGAAATGTTCCCTCTTGGAGAATCAAAGACCCAATACCGTCTTTTAACCAAAGATTATGTCCAGGAGGTTGACTTCAACGGAGAGAAGGTGCTCAAAGTCGATCCGGAAGGACTTCGCTTTCTTGCCCGCCAGGCGATGCACGATGTCTCTTTTATGCTCCGTCCCGCTCACAATGAAATGGTAGCCAAGATTCTTACCGACCCTGAGTCAAGTACAAACGACAGGGCGGTGGCTCTGACGATGCTGCTCAACGCAGGTGTCGCTGCCAAAGGTCAGCTGCCGTTCTGCCAGGATACAGGAACAGCGACCATCGTAGCTAAGAAAGGACAGAAAGTATGGACCGGAGGCGGTGACACCGAGGCTCTCTACCACGGAGTCTATGACACCTATACCACCGATAACCTGCGTTATTCTCAGACAGTGGCTCTGGATATGTACACTGAGAAGAATACCGGCAACAACCTCCCTGCACAGGTAGATATCTATGCTGTGGACGGCAGTGAATACAACTTCCTGTTCGTTGCAAAGGGCGGCGGAAGTGCCAACAAGACATATCTGTTCCAGGAGACTAAAGCTCTTTTGACCCCTGACAAACTGGAGAAATTCCTTGTCGAGAAGATGAAGACTCTCGGCACAGCAGCCTGCCCTCCTTACCACATCGCTTTTGTAATCGGCGGTACTTCAGCCGAGATGAACCTCAAGACCGTGAAACTGGCTTCAGCTAAGTATTACGACGAGCTTCCTACCACGGGAAATGACCTTGGAAGAGCATTCAGAGACTTGGAGATGGAAGCAAAACTTCTCAAAGCCGCACAGAACCTGGGTCTGGGCGCTCAGTTCGGAGGCAAAGCTTTCGCTCACGACATCAGAGTAATCCGTCTCCCTCGTCACGGCGCATCCTGCCCTGTAGGTATGGGTGTGAGCTGCTCTGCAGACCGTAACGTGAAGGCCAAAATCAACAAAGACGGTATCTGGTTGGAGCAGTTGGATGCCAACCCGCTGAGACTTGTCCCTGCACAGTACCTGAACAGCAAGCATTCTTCAGGCGTCAAGATAGATTTGAACCGCCCTATGAAAGAGGTTTGCGCCGAACTCAGCAAGTATCCTGTATCTACATTCCTTCTTCTGAACGGAACTATCATCGTAGGCCGTGATATCGCTCACGCCAAACTCAAAGAGAGAATCGACAGAGGCGAAGGTCTTCCTGACTATATGAAGGAACACCCTATTTATTATGCAGGTCCTGCAAAGACCCCTGCTGGTATGCCTTCAGGCAGCTTCGGTCCTACCACTGCCGGCCGAATGGACAGCTACGTGGATCTGTTCCAAGAGAACGGCGGAAGTATGATTATGATAGCCAAGGGTAACCGCAGCAAACTGGTTACCGACGCTTGCAAGAAGCTCGGCGGCTTCTATCTGGGAAGCATCGGCGGTCCTGCAGCTAAACTC
>JAGDBY010000107.1 GCA_017958765.1 Bacteroidales bacterium
CTTTTTAAAAACCATAGCGAACCCGTTTTCTATTACAAATTTAATAATAATGCTTACCTTCGTAATAGTTAGAACTATTTATTATGAAAGAAACAATTGAAAGACCGACAATTATCGACTTTGTCGAGGAATACACCCGTAAATACGCAAACAACGTATATCTGCGGGAGAAAGTCGGCGGAAAATGGCAGGAGCTGACCCAGCAGCAGACACGCCAGGAGGCATACCGTATCGGTGCCGGACTTATGGTGATGGGACTGCAGAAAGGGGATAAAATAGCTCTCCTGTCCGAGAGTCGCGCAATGTGGATTCTCGCCGAACTGGGCGCTATGTACGCTGGCGCTACCGACGTTCCTCTGTCTGTTAATTTAGGTGAAGGCAAAGACCTTATATTCCGTATCAACCACTCTGAAGCACAGTGGGTTCTCTCTTCAGGCAATCAGCTTCCCAAGATCAGGGAGATTATAGCAGAATGTCCTAACGTGAAGAAAGTCATCGTGTTCGACGACAACGCCTTCGACTATGACCGGCTGCTTGACAATGAGATCCGTATCTCGGAGATTCAGAAGATGGGCGACGAGTTCCTGAAAGAGCACTTCGCTGAATTCGAGGCCCGCTTCAAGTCTGTAGGCCCTGATGACTATGCCAACATAAGCTACACCTCAGGCACTACGGCCGATCCTAAAGGCATTCTCCTTACTCACCGCAATTACACCGCAAATGTCGAGCAGGGGCACTCCGTAATCAGTATTCACGAGAATGCGGTTATGCTTATCATTCTCCCTCTGGACCACTGCTTCGCTCACGTTGCCGGTATGTACACAATGATGTACTACGGCGGCAGCATCGCCTTCGTCCCTATCGGAAAGAACGCTCTCGCTACTCTGAAGAACGTCCCTACGGCTATCAAAGAGACCAGACCGCACGTTATGCTCTCGGTCCCTGCCCTGGCCCGTAACTTCAAGAAGAACATAGAGAACGGCGTCAAGGCTAAAGGTCCTGCGGTTGAGAAACTCTTCAACTTCGCTGTAAAGAATGCGATAGCATACAATAAAGAGTACTACAACAGAGGCGGGCTGGCAGTATGCTGGCGCAAACCTCTTATGTGGCTTTTCGACAAAATCATCTTCAAGAGCGTACGCGAAAGCTTCGGCGGACGTATGCTGTTCTTCGTAGGCGGCGGAGCGCTGCTCGACATAGAGCTTCAGCGCTTCTTCTGCGCAGTCGGAATGCCTATGTTCCAAGGCTACGGCCTTACTGAGGCCACCCCTATCATCTGCGCCAACTCTCTGGGCCACGCTATTTTCGGCTCATCCGGAAGGATCGTAAGGCCTATGGAGTGCAAGATCTGCGACGAGCAGGGCAATGAAGTTCCTATCGGTCAGAAAGGCGAGATTGTCATCCGCGGAGAGAATGTGATGGGCGGCTACTGGAAGAATCCTGAAGCCACCGCCAAAACCGTAATTGACGGCTGGCTTTATACAGGCGATATGGGTTACATCTGCCCTTGGGATCACGAATTCCTGTATGTTGTGGGACGTTTCAAATCACTTCTGATCTCTTCAGACGGAGAGAAATATTCTCCGGAAGGATTTGAGGACAGCCTCCCTGAAGTGTCTAAATATGTTTCACAGGTGGTTCTGCACAATAATCAGTCTCCATATACCATCGTGATGATTGTCCCTGAGAAAGAGAATCTTGCCGAGTACGTTAAGGCCAAAGGATTTGATCCCGCCTCTACCGAGGGCAAAAAAGAGATGCTCAAAAAGATTCAGGAGGAGATTGACAGCTACCGCAAAGGCAAACCTCACGAGGGGCTCTTCCCTGAGCGCTGGCTCCCTGCAGCAGTCGTTATCTGCGACGAGCCGTTTACCATTGCCAACAAGATGATGAACTCTACAATGAAGATTGTCCGCGGCAAGGTGGAGGAGCATTATGCAGACAGGATCGAGTACGCCTACACTCCTGAAGGAAAGAATCTTTACAACGAGAAGAATATAGCTTCCCTGTAGGAGATTATCTTCAGAGAATAATAATAGCCGGCTGACAGCCGGCTATTATCATATCAATTATAACATTCTCGCTTAAGCCTCTGCCGGAGCCTCCGGAGCAGGAGCCACACCCAGGATAGAATCTGCCTTCTTTGAGAAGAAGTCATACATAACACCCTGAATTGCAACTATTATTGCTGCGAACAGCAAGCTTACGATAGCTGAGAGGATCTTGCCCACTGTAGGGATCAATCCCAACAGACACGATACCAATGACAAAGCCAGGCAAGCCAGGAAGACAACAGCGAAGATGCGCCATTTGTTGCCGTAAGTTGTGTCATAACTCAACTGAAGCGCTTTCAGTGGAGAAACTCCTTTGTCCAGGAAGAAATAAATTGCAAAACCCCACGCGATTCCTACGATTAATGCAGGGATGAGCATAAATGCAGCAGCTGCAATTGTTCCCAACAGTACAAGTCCTTGAAGCAGGAAGAATCCGCTGAGATTTTGGAAATTCTCTTTGCTGAAGATTGAAACCGGGTCGATAGGTTGATTACGGCCGATTCCGATGATGATCTTGTAGAATCCGATAGTGGTACCTACGTTCAGATAAGGAATCCAGATTGTAACCACATAGAGAATAACAGTAAACAAAAGCGGGAGAAAGTTATTTAGACCATATTTGACACCGTCTTTAATGGTCTGCATGATATCAAGCTTCATAACGAAAGATTTAGGTATAATTATTAGCATAAAGTTAAGCATTTTTTTATAACTTAGACCCATAATCAAAAAACAATAATATGAAGACAAAGTACTCAGGAACCCAGACAGAAAAGAATCTGGAAGCGGCTTTCGCCGGTGAATCACAAGCAAGAAACAAATACACATACTTTGCTTCCAAGGCAAAAAAGGACGGCTACGAGCAGATTGCAGCTCTGTTCTTAAAAACTGCCGAGAATGAGAAAGAGCACGCCAAGCTATGGTTTAAGGAGCTTAACGGCATCGGAAACACAGCTCAGAATCTTGAAGCTGCCGCTGACGGTGAGAACTACGAATGGACCGATATGTACGAAGGCTTTGCGGTTACAGCTGAGAAGGAAGGATTTCCTGAGCTGGCAGCAAAGTTCCGCGCAGTTGGAGCCATCGAAAAGCATCACGAAGAGCACTACCGCGCATTGCTCAAGAATGTAAACCTTGCAGAAGTATTCAAAAAGAGCGAGGTTAAGATTTGGGAGTGCCGCAACTGCGGCCACATTGTAGTCGGCACTGCAGCTCCGGAGGAATGCCCGGTGTGCAACCATCCGCAGTCATTCTTCGAAATCAACTGCGAAAACTACTAACAAAAAAAGGTGCCCGCCAAGGCACCTTTTTTTTATCTGCTGTATCTATCCTAGAGAATAACCGTTCTGTCTTTAGGATATTTCACGCTGTAACTCAGAGAATACGTCCTGACCTCTCCAGGGGTGAGGTTGAATTCCCAGGTGACGATACCGTTCTGGGTGTTGTTGTAAGTTGCAGAAGGTGTAATCCCCGTCACTTTCACGTCGATATCCTTATCGGTTGATACAGGATACTGATCCTTGAGA
>JAGDBY010000001.1 GCA_017958765.1 Bacteroidales bacterium
TCTAAAGACCGCTTCTATCAGAGCTGCGGCAGAATTAACACGGTAGTGATAATCCTTCTGGGCATATTATTCTGGCTGGGACAGCAACTGATGATCAGAGAGCCGCGCCCGGAATCGGCCGACGGACTGATCAATCTGTACAAGCCGGTATTCTACTTCATCCTCTTCCTGATGGGTTACTTCGTCTTCTCACACGACGAGGTTCAGGATAAAGTGGGCAAGATGTGGATTCCGCTCATAGTATGTGCAGTGGCTGCAGGCGCAGTTCTCACCGTCACACACTTCGGCCAGGACAATACTTCGCCACAGTATCTGGGAAGCCCGCTCAACTGTCTCTACGGATGGCTGGCCTGCCTGGCTATGATGGGCTGGTTCAAGACAAAGTTCGACGGCACAAATGCTTTCGCAGGCTATATGACCCGCTCGAGCTTCGGCATCTACGTTGTGCACTATCTGGTGATCGTGAGCCTGGGCTATATGATGAAACAGTACACACAGCTCCCTCCGGTTGCGATATACTGCATCCTGGCTGTGGCTGTATTTACACTTTCTCCGCTTATCTACGAGTTTCTCCGCCGCATTCCGTTCGTCCGCTGGTGCGTCTTCGGAGAGAAGGGCTTAAAGACTACGGGAAAATAAAGCTCCGGATCATCGAAGTTACCGGCAGCTCCTTGTCGGATACCCTGTTGAAATAACTCAGGAATTTAAGCAGGCGGTGGGCCTCATTGTACTCAGGGCTGTTGCGAGGCACCATTCTCAGAATCTGTTCTGCGTGGCTTCTCATCACTGCAAATTCTATAAGGTATGCAGAATTGAACAGGACGTCCGCATTCTCCTGATAAGGATAAACCCACTGAACCTCGCTTCTTCTCACATTAGGCCACTGACGGATAGTCTCCTGCGGTGAGAACGCCCCTTTGTTGTAATCTCTTACGATTCTGCGGAGCAGGCGGTTGTCGCTCGTAGGGATGCAGTTATGGTCGTCAAGAGAGATGCTCGTCAGCACCGATATGAATATCTTGAACTTATTCTGGTCGGGTATCTGAGGAATCAGCTCAGGGTTCAGGGCGTGGATTCCTTCAATGAGGAGAATCTTGGAACCGTCCATTCTGAACTTGCGCCCGTTGTATTCTCTTTTTCCTGTAACGAAGTTATATTCAGGCACTTCCACCTCTTTTCCGCTGAGAAGTTTCACCACGTCCTTCTCCAGTGCCTTGTGGTCTACAGTCTCGAAATTGTCGAAATCGTAGCTTCCGTCAGGGAGTTTAGGGGTATCCACCCGGTTTACGAAGTAGTCGTCGGTAGAGAAGAATACCGGCTGAACACCGCAAGCCATGAGCTGGATAGAGAGTCTGCGGCAGAATGTGCTCTTGCCGCTGCTGCTCGGGCCAGTAATCAGGACCACCTTCACCGGATTCTCTTTGTCGCAGAACCGGCTGTGGATGGTCTCGGCTATCTGGACGATTTTCTTCTCCTGAAGAGCCTCCGATACCTGAATCAGGTTGCTGGCTTCGCCTCTGCGGCACGCAAGATTTACGTCTCCCACATTCTCCAGGTTCATAATCTTGTTCCATCGGATATTCTCCAAGAAGATGTCGTAGGTCTTGTCCTGAATGTAGAACGGGGCGAGTTTCTCCGGATGGTGCCTGTTAGGGACGCGGAGAATGAAGCTGCCGCGGAAAGGTGTGAGCTCCCAAACCTTCAGGTAGCCGGTTGAAGGGAGAAGGGCATCGTAGAAATAGTCCGGTGTCCCCTCGAGGGTATAGTATTTCACATACACGTCTTCGCTTGTCTGAAGAAGCTTCACCTTGTCCTGATATCCCATCTTGCTAAATACCTCCACAACATCATCCAGGCGTGCTTCATGGCGGTGGAACTCCACGTCGGCATCCACCAGCTCCTGCATTCTGGCCTTTATTGCATCTATGTCTTTGCGGGTGGACTTGGTGCCGTCCTTTTTGACAATATCGCACAGGTATCCTTTGGCGATAGGCCTTCTGAGGGTAATCCTGCAACCCGGGAAAAGGTCGGTGGCCGCTTTACAGAGCAAAAAGCAGAGGGATCTGCGGTAAACCCCGCGTCCGACATAGGTGCGGTAGTCTACGAATTCTACGTCCTGATTGTTATAGACGCGGTATTTCAGTCCTTGGGAAACGTTGTTGACCTTGGCTGCGATGATTGGGTAAGGCTTTTCGAACTCGAATTGCGGCAAAATTTCCAACAGGGTGAGCCCCTCCTGAACATCTTTTGAGGTGCCGGTGTTCTTGCAATAAACTCTGACCATAGTAAGCGGATTAACAATATAAAATTACTAGTTAATTCAAAAAAAAGCAATTTTTATAACTTTGCGTCCCGTATGAGAATAGAGCTGTCAGGTCATTACGGATACCGGAGAATCGTCAGAACGATGCTGCCTGTAGTGGCTATGATGCTGGTGACTTCCATCTACAGCGTCGTAGACGGCCTTTTTATATCCAATTTCATCGGAAGCACCACGTTCGCAGCGATGAACATAATATGGCCTGTGCTGGCTATAATCGGCGCCCTGGGTCTGATGCTAGGGAGCGGAGGAAGCGCCCTTGTCTCAAAGACTTTCGGAGAAGGGAGGCCTGAGAGAGCGTGTGAGATATTCTCTATGGTTGTCCACATAGCGATTCTCTTCGGAATAGCGATAGCCGCAGTCACTTTCATATTGATGCCCCAGATCGTGGTGGCCCTTGGCTCTCAGGGAGAGATGATCCCTTACGCCGTAACGTACGGACGCATTCTGACCCTCTCTATGCCTGTATTTATCAGCCAGATGATGTTCCAGTCATTCTTTATGACCGCCGAAAAGCCTCAGCTGGGTACGAGAATGAGTATCATAAGCGGCTGTCTGAATATCGGGCTGGACGCGCTGTTCATCCTGGTTTTCGGATGGGGACTGACTGGAGCGGCGATAGCTACGGCCATTGCGCTCGGAGTAGGAGGTATCTACCCGCTGTTTTTCTTCTCCTCAAAGGCTAACAGGACTCAGCTGCAGTTTGCCAACTTTGAGAGAATAGACTGGCGCGCGATGGGACGCTCCTGCTCGAACGGCCTTTCGGAGTTTGTGGGGAATATCGCTTTCAACGTTGTGGGAATCGCC
The DNA here is from genome assembly GCA_017958765.1 of Bacteroidales bacterium. Classification (GTDB taxonomy): domain Bacteria; phylum Bacteroidota; class Bacteroidia; order Bacteroidales; family UBA932; genus Equibacterium. The sequence goes on from JAGDBY010000001.1 coordinate 3,128, forward strand.
TACAACTGGCAGCTGATGAGATACATCGGTGAGGACGGTGTCTCTGCCTACGGTATATTGCTCTATTTCAGCTTTATTCTGGCAGCCCTCTTCATAGGATACAATACCGGTATGACGCAGGTTATTGCCTACAATTACGGAGCCGGCAATAAGGCTGAGCTGCGAAGCCTACTCCGCAAGAGCGTGGTGCTTATCGGTATCGGGGGAATCCTGATAACGCTTCTGGCAGAGCTCGGCGCCCCATTTATCTCGCGTCTGTTCGTAGGTTACGATGATGCGCTTACCGAGCTGACTACCAAAGCATTGCGTCTCTATATGGTATCGTTCCTGATATGCGGTTACAATATGTTCTGCTCAGCCTGGTTCACAGCGCTGAACAACGGAGTGGTATCTGCGACGGCAGCCTTCGCACGTACGCTTATCTTCGAGCTGTCGTGCATATTCATCCTTCCGACAATACTTGGTATTGACGGAATATGGCTCTCAGTAGATGTAGCCGAAGTGTTCGCTCTCATCCTCTCCGTAGGCCTGATTCTGGGCTACAGAAAGAGATACGGTTACTAAA
>JAGDBY010000108.1 GCA_017958765.1 Bacteroidales bacterium
ACTTTTTTGTCTATATCCTCCCCTTTGAAGAGAAACGCTCCGAGAAGGTCGCGGAGTCTGGTTCTCATCTCGTAGGTGGCCACTTTCTCGAGAGTGTCGTATACGGTCTCATTCTTATCAAGGACATCTTCCTGATTCTGAGCATAATAGCCAAGGCTCACATTGTGTCCTACCTTGGCAGTGCCTTTGACCGGAGTAAGCATTCCGTTCAGGACCTTGATCATTGTGGTCTTGCCCTCTCCGTTCCTCCCCACGAAAGCCACCTTCTCCCCCCTCTTAATCTCGATGTTGGCATTCTCCAGAATGATTTTGTCAGGCATATCGGGATAAACCACCGTGGCGTCAGTCACCTTGAAAGCGACGTCTCCGCTCCGGGGAGCCGGCGGAAACTTCACGTGGAGAGTGGCATTGTCCACCTCGTCGAACACTATTCTCTCTATCTTCTCGAGCTGTTTGATCCTGGCCTGCACCTGATTGCTCTTGGTAGGCTTATAGCGGAATCGCTCGATGAAGTCTTCGGTCTTCTCTATCATTCTCTGCTGATTGTCGAAAGCCGCTTTCTGCTGCTCTATTCTCTCGGCTCGGAGCTCCACAAACTTGCTGTAAGGCACTTTATAGTCGTAAATATGGCCGAGGACAATCTCCACCGTAGAATCGGTACAGTTATCCAGAAACTTCCTGTCGTGGGAAATAAGCACTATCGAGCCGCCGAAACCCTGCAAATAGTCTTCAAGCCACTGAATTGACTCGATGTCGAGGTGGTTTGTTGGCTCGTCGAGAAGGAGAACGTCCGGTTTTCTGAGGAGAATCTTGGCCAGTTCTATTCTCATATTCCACCCCTGACTGAAAGTTTCGGTGTTGCGTCCGAGCTCATCCTCTTTAAAACCGAGTCCCTTCAAAGTCTTAACTGTCAGCACATTGGGAGACTCTCCGGCGTAGAGTGAGAGACGGTCGTTTATGTCGTTGAGCTCTACAATCAGGTCGGTATATTCTTTCGACTGATAATCCTCCCGGCGGGAGAGCTCTTCGGTAATTGCATCAAGCCTGCGGTGCATCTTGAAATAGGAATCGAAGACCGTAAGGGTTTCGTCCAGAACACTGCGCCCCTTGTGATGCTCCATCTGCTGGGGAAGATACCCGATCTTTATCCCGGCCGGCTTGGACACCGTCCCTTCGGTGGGAGACTGTTCCCCGACAATCAGACGGAGGAGCGTAGTCTTCCCCGCCCCGTTCTTTCCCACAAGGCCTATCCGGTCACTGTCGGAAATATGGAGACTGATATTATCCAGGAGGGTAAAGCCTCCGAAAGAGAGTGTCAGATTGTTGAGGGAGATCATTTCTTGCAGACTACAATACTGAATTCATACAACAGGTATAGAGGAACTGCAACGAACATCAATGTGACGGCATCGCCGCTCGGGGTAATTATGGCAGCCAGAATGAGGAGAATGATGACTGCGTGCTTGCGGTAACGCTTCATCATATCCCTGTTGATAACTCCTATCTTGGAGAGTACCAGAGCGAGAATCGGCATCTCGAAGATGATGCCCATAATCAGCACGAGGGACATAAACATCCCTATGTATGAATTTAGGGCTATCTGGTTGGGTACGTCTGCCGACACCTGATATGTACCCAGGAAACGGACCGTAAGAGGCAGAACCAGGAAATACCCCACGAAGACACCTATGTAGAACAGGATGGATGCAAAGCCGAAAGCGCTCCGGATAGCCTTTTTCTCATTCTCATACAGCGCAGGGCGTACAAACGTCCATATCTGGTAGATTATGAAAGGCATAGCCACAATCAGGGCCACATAGAGGGAAACCCTCAGGTGAGTGAAGAACTGCGCCGCTATCTCAATGTTCATTATCTGGATATCGAACGGCGCCGAAGGAGCCAGATGCAGCGCTCCCAGCAGAGAATTGAAAAGTCTGAACAGTATGAAATCGGATGACAGAGGGGCGAAGATTGCATTGAAAATAGGTTCTTTGAAGCAAAATGCCACAACCATCAATACGGCCAAAACGACAAAGCTTCGGATCAATACGGCCCGAAGTTCATCCAAATGGTCCCAGAAAGACATGGTCTTGTCATCCGACATAGCGCCCGTCTATTTTTCTTCAGGTTTTTCCTCTGTGTCAGAATTGATCTCTTTCTTAAGGTCGTCAAGATCTTTTTCAGCCTCTTTCATCCCGTGCTTGAACTCTTTCACACCTTTGCCCAGACCGCGCATCAGCTCAGGAATTTTCTTGCCTCCGAAAAGAAGCAATACCACTAGGAGGATGATCAGAATCTCAGTCCAACCGATTGTACCGAAAAGCAAATAAGTATTCATAACGATTATAATTTGGATAGTCTCTCTTTAAGGTTATTGATCTTGACGGTAGCGTCAGCCAATTTCTTTCTTTCCATCTCCACTACTGCGGCAGGGGCGTTGGCCACGAACTTCTCATTGCTCAGCTTGGCGTTCACACCCTTCAGGAAGCCCTCGTAGCGCTGAATTTCAGCCTCTATTGTCTTCCTCTCGGCATCGACGTCTATCATTCCTTCAAGAGGAACGAAGAACTCGGTTGTCCCTACCATAAATGTCTGACCTTTGGCATCCTGGGCAAAATTCTCCACAGTATCGATCTTATCGACATTGGCCATCTTGGCCACAACAGGCATCATCTCGCCGGAGAATTCACCCTTGATCAACAGCGAAAGCGGGTTCTTAGGAGAAATCCCTTTCGCCTGCCTTATAGCGCGGATCTCCACAACTGCCGCAGAGGCCATATTGAAATCCTCTATAGTCTTCTCGCAGAACTCTGAAGCCTTAGGCATCAATTGTAACATGATTGTTTCACCGGCCTTTCTCTCCTCGAGATTCTGCCACAGTTCCTCGGTAATGAAAGGCATATAAGGGTGCAGCATCTTAAGCAGTCTGTCAAAGAATGATATGGTGGCATCGTATGTCTTTCTGTCGATGGAATCGCCGAAAGCAGGTTTAACAAGCTCAAGGTACCACGAGCAGAAATCATCCCAGAAGAGCTTATAGACTGTCATCAAAGCGTCGTTTATGCGGAACTTTGTGAAATGGTCGTCAACAGTGGCGATCGCCTGGTTGAGCTTGTCGTTGAACCATTTGACAGCAACGGCTGCTGCATCGCCCTGCGCCTTATCCTCGACGCTCCAGCCTTTAACAAGCCTGAAAGCGTTCCAGATCTTGTTGCAGAAGTTGCGCCCCTGCTCCACCTGACTTTCGTCAAAGAGAATATCGTTGCCGGCAGATGTGCAGAGAATAATGCCAACTCTGACACCGTCAGCGCCGTAATCGGCTATAAGTTTCAAAGGATCGGGAGAATTACCCAGCTGCTTGCTCATCTTGCGGCCGAGCTTATCTCTCACGATACCTGTGAAATAAACATTGCGGATCTGAACGTCCTTCATATACTCCTCTCCGGCCATAATCATACGGGCTACCCAGAAGAATATGATGTCCGGTCCTGTAACCAGATCGCAGGTAGGATAATAGTATTTTATCTCTTTGTTACCGGGCTTGATTATTCCGTCGAATACGCTGATAGGCCAAAGCCAGCTTGAGAACCAAGTGTCGAGGGCGTCTTCATCCCTTGTGAGCATATCGGCGGTAATATTCTCAAATCCTTTGATCTTATGAGCTTTTTCCAACGCATCCTCAGGAGTGAGAGCCACAACGTACTTCTCCTCCTCTCCCTCAGACACCGGAAGGAAGTATGCAGGAATGCGGTGACCCCACCACAGCTGACGGCTGATACACCAGTCCTGAATATTCTCCAGCCAGTTTCTGTAGGTTGTAACATATTTCTGCGGATGGAATACAATCTCTCCGTTGAGAACAGGAGGAAGAGCGATATCTGCGAAGTGCTTCATTGAGAGGAACCACTGTTTGCAGAGACGCGGCTCGACTGCAGTGTCCGGATTTCTCTCTGAATAACCCACCTTGTTGTCATAGTCCTCCATTTTCTCCATAAGGCCGGCTGCCTCGAGATCTTTGGTAATCTGCTTGCGGACAACCATTCGGTCCAGGCCGACATACAGGCCGGCAGCCTCCGAGAGAGTACCGTCAGGATTGAAAATATCGATGGTATCCAGATTGTGGATCTTACCCAGATTGTAGTCGTTCACATCGTGGGCAGGTGTAACTTTCAAACAGCCAGTTCCGAATTCCACGTCAACATATCGGTCTTCTATCACAGGTACAACCCTGCCTACCAGAGGTACGGTCACCTTATGACCTCTGAGCCATTCGTTCTTAGGATCCTTAGGATTGATACACATAGCTGTATCACCCATAATTGTCTCCGGACGGGTGGTCGCTACTACAGCATAGTACCCTTTTTCATCTTTGTGAACCACTTCTTCCTCTTTGCCGGAAGTCTTGACAGGATTAACGTCGGTGTCGGCAAGATAATATTTAAGATAGTACAGTTTGGACTTCTCGTCACGGTAGACAACCTCCTCGGTAGAGAGAACCGTCTGAGCTTTAGGATCCCAGTTGACCATACGCAGACCTCTGTAAATAAGACCTTTGTCGTACAGGTCGACAAATACTCTCATCACTGATTCGCTGCGCTTCTCGTCCATAGTGAAGGCCGTGCGGTCCCAGTCGCAGGAAGAGCCCAACTTCTTAAGCTGATCGAGAATGATACCTCCGTGCTCTTCTTTCCACTCCCAGGCATATTTGAGGAACTGTTCTCTTGTCAGATCACGTTTTTGAATACCCTGTGAAGCCAGCTTGTTTACCACCTTAGCTTCGGTTGCGATGGATGCGTGGTCGGTTCCCGGCACCCAGAGCGCATTGCAACCCATCATTCTGGCCCTGCGGATGAGCACATCCTGGAGAGTGTTGTTCATCATATGGCCCATATGCAACACACCCGTTACATTTGGAGGCGGAATTACAATGGTATAAGGAGTTCTGGTGTCCGGCTCAGAATGGAAGAATTTATTGTCCAACCAATACTGATACCACTTATCTTCAACGGAAGCAGGACTGTACTTAGCTGCTAATTCGGTCATATTCTCTATCTCTTTAATCCGATTACTGTCAATCTACAAAAGTAATCATTTTTACCTTATCTTTGCATTTAAAAGCGATATAGAGATGACAGAGTTAAAAGACATAAAAGCATTTGCATTTGACGTGGACGGCATCTTTACTGACGGGAGCGTCCTGGCGATGCCTGACGGAGACCTGCTCAGGACCTTCAATGCCAAGGATTCTTTTGCGGTTAGAATGGCCTGGATGAACGGATACCCTATAGGAATCATTACAGGAGGATGCTCCGAGAGCATTCTGAACCGTTTTAAAATGCTTGGCGTTGAGAGCGGAAATATCTATATGCTGTCGCGTAACAAAATTGTCGATCTGGAGCATTTCTGCAAGAGAAACGGCCTCTCACTTGATCAGGTGGCCTTTGCAGGAGATGACATTCCCGATATACCGGCTCTGAAAGCCGCCGGACTGGGTATCTGCCCTGCTGATGCTGTTGACGAAGTAAAACAGGCAGCTGACATTGTCTCAGACGAACCGGGAGGAAAACGTTTCGTAAGAGACCTGATAGAAAAGACCCTCCGAGCGCAGGGCAAGTGGAACTTTGATCCCCACGGCTCCTGGGCCTGCCTCTACCCCGACCATATAGCCGCTTTTGCTGACAAGACAGGCAAAAATGTTTGAGAAGTATAAAATAACACTTGCAAGCGCATCTCCGCGCCGCAGAGAGCTTCTTTCAGGCCTTGACATCCGTTTTACCGTCGAGCCATCCAAAGATGACAGCGAGGCTTATTCCGCCGATTTGCCTTGGAATGAAGTGCCGTAGTTTCTTGCCCGTCATAAGTCGGATACTTTTCACAGACAGCTGGATGCCAATGAAGTGCTGATTACAGCCGATACTTTGGTTTTTCTTGAGAATGAACACGGCCGGATGGAGATAATTGGGAAACCGAAAGATGCAAAGGAGGCATTCTCCATTCTTGCGAGACTGTCAGGCCATACCCACAAGGTTCTCACGGGCGTCTGTATCAGAACCAACACCGAGACAAGGTCGTTTACAGCATCTTCAGACGTCACTTTCGCCCCGCTTTCCGCTGAGGAGATCAATTACTACATTGAAAAATACAAGCCTTTTGACAAAGCGGGAGCATACGGCATCCAGGAATGGATCGGCCACGTGGCCATCACCAACATAGAAGGATCATTCTACAACATTATGGGGCTTCCCGTGCAACGGGTTTACCGGACACTCTGCGAAATGCTAGGAGAATAAAAATAAAAAGGGTGACGCTTGAAGCATCACCCTTTTTATTCTGAGCATCTGATTAGTATGTAACTGTAGGCTCAAGTTCTTTAGCCTGTGCGATCATCTTCTCAAGCTCTGCAACAGAAGGAACTCTATTGCAAATGTTCTTAGCATCGTTCACTTCAACAAGCTTCGGCTGAAGATTTGCAGCCACTCTGTGACGGAACTCTTTGATTGTGTCAACACCGGCTGCTTCCAGCAACTCAGCGAATTGACCTGCGATACCGTTAACGCGGAACAAATCTGCGTGGTTAGTCCATTTAAGAATCAGCTTAGCTGAAATACCTGTCTTTTCAGCAACGGCGTCACGGCCTTTCTTGCAAGCGCACTGTGCAAGAAGATCATCTGTAGTTTTAATACCTGCGGCAATCAGTTTATCTGCATATACAGCTCCGATGCCTTCAATCTGCTCAATTTTGTAACTCATATCAGTATAGTTTTAAGGTTATTAGTAATAATTTCCTATAAAGTTAGGATTTTTTTTGAAAATAATCTCAAAGGGGTAAAAAAAAGACGCCGGACAAACCGGCGTCTTAGCATATTTACAGTAATTTCTACAGTTGCGGACCGGCCTTAACGAGGGCTTTACCGGCAGCGTTAGAAGTATATTTTGTAAAGTTCTTGATGAAGCGTCCTGCAAGGTCTTTTGCTTTAGCATCCCACTCAGCAGGTTTTGCATAAGTGTCGCGAGGGTCAAGAATACCTGTGTCAACGCCTTTCAACTTAGTAGGCACCTCAAAGTTGAAATAAGGAATCTTCTTGGTAGGAGCCTTGTCGATAGAACCGTCGAGGATAGCGTCGATAATACCGCGTGTATCGCGGATAGAGATACGCTTGCCTGTACCGTTCCAACCTGTATTTACCAAGTATGCTTTAGCGCCGCTCTTCTTCATCTTCTTAACAAGTTCCTGAGCATATTTTGTAGGGTGAAGCTCGAGGAATGCCTGTCCGAAGCAAGCTGAGAATGTAGGAGTAGGCTCGGTAATACCACGCTCTGTGCCGGCCAATTTAGCTGTAAAGCCTGACAGGAAGTAGTATTGTGTCTGTTCCGGAGTCAGTATTGAAACAGGAGGAAGAACTCCGAATGCATCAGCTGAAAGGAAGATAACGCTCTTGGCTTCCGGTGCTGAAGATACAGGTCTG
>JAGDBY010000109.1 GCA_017958765.1 Bacteroidales bacterium
GCTGGAGAAGCTGCAGCTGAACGACGCCTCTCTGGTCTTCGAGCCGGAGTCGTCCCTCGCCCTCGGATTCGGTTTCCGCTGCGGTTTTTTGGGATTGCTCCACCTGGAGATTGTCCAGGAGAGACTCTACAGAGAGTTCGATATGGACGTTATCACCACGGTTCCGAACGTGTCGTATAAAGTCTATACCACACAGGGAGAAGTGGTGGATGTGCACAATCCTTCCGGCCTTCCTGCGCCGACCCTGATAGACTACATTGAAGAGCCGTATATCCGTGCCCAGATTATCTCCAAGGCCGATTTCTTCGGCCCTATTATGAAACTGTGTCTGGATAAAAGAGGGACGCTGATCAGTCAGAGTTACCTTACTTCTGACAGGGTGGAATTCAATTATGAGATGCCTCTGGCCGAGATTGTATTCGATTTCTACGACACTTTGAAGAGCATCTCCAAAGGATACGCTTCATTTGATTATCACATAATAGGCTATAAGAAGTCGGAACTTGTCAAACTGGACATTCTCCTCAACGGCGAGCAGGTAGATGCCTTGAGCAGCCTCATTTACCGTGATCACGCCTATGATTTCGGCCGCAGAATGTGTGAGAAGCTGAAAGAGCTGATCCCTCGCCAGCAGTTCGAAATCGCTATTCAAGCAGCGATCGGAGCCAAAATTATCGCCCGCGAGACCGTAAAAGCCGTCAGAAAAGACGTCACCGCCAAGTGCTACGGCGGAGATATCACCCGTAAGCGCAAGCTTCTCGAAAAACAGAAAAAGGGTAAAAAGAGAATGCGCCAGGTGGGAAATGTAGAAGTCCCGCAAAGCGCATTTATGGCTGTGCTCAAACTGTAACGCCACCTGCCGTATTTGCAATGACGCCCATTGCCGCGCCGGCAAGGATTATTACCGCTGCAATCCAGACAATCACCATGATCAATCCCGGCCTCCACTTGGGAGCGTTGAGATTGCCGATGCCGAGTATTCCTGCGTAGATCATCCAGATGAACGGGATGAAATATGCAAAAGAGAAGCTGACGGCAAATACCGTAGATTCGGAAGCGGCATTCAGGTATGGGAGAAAGTCTGTGCCTATGTTGGAGAACATCTCAATATGGAGATAGTCGGCATTGGTCAGAGAGGCTATCACTCCGACGCCGATCAGAATGCCACCGAAACCTATCATCAGCAGGAGAAGGCTGCAGGCTACAGCGATAAAACGGCCGAGGAGTCTTCCTCCGTTCTCATTCGAATTGTAACTGTGTACACCTTAAGCTGTCCCTTTCATCTCTTTAGGCATAATAAGCCACAGAATGAGGTAGAGCAGGAACAAAGCTCCCCCGATATTAATGTCGAACAGCTCAACCTCTCCCACGAATAGACTGACGGTCAGAATAGTATAGGCGGCCCTCAGGAGGGTTACTTCTGCATTGAAATATGATGCAAATCCGGCAAGCACGCCGCCGATCATTTTGTTGTTGATGTCCCTGTAGAGCTTTTTCATAGATGACTCTATTTTTTAACTTTTTTGACA
>JAGDBY010000018.1 GCA_017958765.1 Bacteroidales bacterium
CGAACCCACCAATTGTTATTGTTTTTAGTACCTCTCACGAACGGATATTCGCCCGGCAGAGAGTCTTTGAACTTGATACCCTCGAGGTCTGCTGCACGGTAGTAAGGCCGTACATTGAAACCCTCCTGAGTGCGCCATACCAATTTCTTCTCGTAGTCGGCGCCTTTCAAGTCAACGTTAATCACCTCTTCCCACTTTTCGGTACTCACCGGAGGGAATTCGGTAAACAGTTTTTCTGACATACTTTTATTACTAATTTGTTTGTGTATAATATGCTTGATAAATATCCTGCGAAGTTACTCAAAATATTTATATAAACGTAATTTTACTATATTTGCAGTATATGAAAAAGACTATTTCGAAGCTGTTCGTAACTATACTGATTGCTCTTTGCGGATTATGCGTTTCCAACGTCTCCTACGGCCAGTCCAAAGAGTATATCGAAGCCCTGAATCTCTACTACAAAGGGCAGGCTCAGAATGCCTACGCCATGTTCCAGAAAGTGATTGAGAATGAGCCGGAGAATGATGCCGCATATTTCTACTGTGCAATGCTATCCAGAAATCCCGAAAGGGCTCAGTCTTTCCTGAAAAAAGCCGTAGAGCTTGATCCAAACAACTTCTGGTATCAGTACTATCTGGTGATCTCCTACGGTTCTTCACAGGACTTCGACATGGCGGCGATGCAAATTGAGAAGCTGATTGATCAGAATCCTAAGCGTACGTCTCTCTACTACGACGCAGTCAACATCTATCTCAATAAGAATGACGCCGCAAAAGCGCTCGAGACGCTGGACATCATCGAAGGCAAGAGCGGCAAGAGCGAGACCCTCGCAATCACCAAGGTGAGACTGATGCACAACCTCGGCCAGATCGACGAGGCATACAAGTATCTGGAGGAATTCTACAAAGAGTATCAGACTCCTAATATTGCCTGTCTGCTGGGCGATTACTACGCTTCCAAATATCAGGGACAGCGTGCCCTGGAGCTTTACGACCAAGCCATTGCGATGGACGACAGTTTCACAGAGGCCTATCTCTCCAAAGCTATGGTACACAGAGCGTTGGGACAGTACGACCTGTTCTTCGAGAATATGAAGCCGTTCTCCCAGGACCGCGATATTCCGGTGGAAGCCAAGGTGAGCGTCCTGGACGACGTTCTCTCCAACCCGATGTTCGTGCAGACTTTCAAGCCGCAGGTGGACACCATCATTCTCGATATGTACGAGTCGGCCCCTACCGACACCCTTCTGTGTCCTGCCGTTGCTGGGTACTACTATCAGACCGGAAGAGTGGACGAGGCTCTGGGTGTTTTCCGTAAGTGTATGGAGGTTCACCCCGACAATGCCGAGATGGCTCTCACCTACACCCTCATTCTCTACTATGCGGAGGACTGGATGGAGGTTATAAACAACGCGACAATCGCCCTCCACAAGTTCCCGGGCAACGTTGAGCTGCTGCAGATGAGAGGAATCGCATTCTGGAATATTGAGGAGTATCAGAGCTCAATAGAGGATTACAACTCGATTATCGCCCTGAACCCTAAAGACAGCGCCAATACGCTCACGGCCTACAGCGCGCTCGGCGACCTATACTACACCGTGGGCAATACCAAGAAGAGCTACGACTGCTACAAGAAAGCTTTGAAAATCAATCCTAACTACGCTCCGGTCCTCAACAACTACGCATACTACATCAGCGAGGGATACCCTAAGCCTGTCAAGAAGGCCAACAAAGAGTTGAAAGAGGCGCTGAGAATGAGCCGCATCACCATAGAGCAGGAGCCTGACAACCCTACATACCTTGACACATACGCTTGGCTGCTGCACCTTACAGGTCAGGACATTGAGGCCAAGGCTCTGTTCAAACACGCTATGATATACGGCGGCAAGGAGAGCGCCGAGGTGCTCAACCACTATGCCGACGTGCTCGATGCTCTCGGAGAACACGATCTGGCCAAGGTTCAGCGGACTATGGCTAGGAATTTAGGATTTGACGAACTGTAACCTGATGAGAAGAATCCTTCTGATAACCCTCTGCCTGCTAGCTTTCAGTTTTGAGAGTTTCTCTCAGGATGTCTCTGCGCAGACTCAGCAGAAACGCAAGCTTGAAGAGGAGATCGAGTACATCGACAACCAGCTCAAATCGATTGTTTCTCAGCAGAAGGCTAGCATGCAGCAGATGACTCTTCTCCAGAAAAAGATTACCAACCGTAAATCGCTGGTAAGCCAGGCCGACAAGGAGATCCGTCAGATCAACGACCAGATTACCCAGAAAAACCGCGAGATACGTGAGATTCAGAAAGAACTCGACACTCTCCAGACCTATTATTCAAACCTTGTCTACAATACGTACAAGAACAGGGACAACAGGGTTTGGTTTATGTATCTGCTTGCCAGTCAGGATATAGGGCAGGGATACAGGCGCTACTCGTATATAAAGAATCTATCTGAGAGCGTCAGCAGACAGGCCGACGTGATACGCGAGACCAGAGCTCAGCTGGAACAGGAGAAAGAGAAACTCTCCGAAATGTCAAAGGAGCTTCAGGCGGTGAAAAAAGAGAGGGAGAAAGAGTACAATTCTCTCCTGTCCGAAGAGAAGAGCTCCCAGTCGGTTCTCAATACCCTCAACAGAAACAAGACCAAGTATACCAACGAACTGAATCAAAAGAAGAAGGAGGTCGAGAGGCTCAACAAAGAGATAGAGAGAATTCTATCCCAGACCGTAAAGGCTCAGAAGGAAGAAGAGATCGACTACAATCTCGCAGGTCAGTTTGAAGAGAATCGTGGCAAGCTGCCTTGGCCTGTACAGGGAGTGATAACCGAGCAGTTCGGCGACCATTATCATCCTGTATACAAGAATATCAAGCTTCCTACAAATAACGGAATAAGCATCACCACCACAAAGAATGCCGAGGTGAGATGCGTCTTCGACGGTATCGTGAAACAGGTTCTGCTGATGCCGGGTTACAATCAGTGCATCCTCGTCCAGCACGGTACCTATTTTACATTCTACTGTAAGCTGAAACAGGTTTCAGTGAAAGCCGGACAGAACATTAAAGCGGGTGACAAACTGGGTGTTCTGGATGTTGTGGAGAATGCTTCCGTATTGCATTTCCAAATCTGGAAAGGGACCGAGAAACAGAATCCTGAGAAGTGGCTCAGGTAGTCGGCAGCATCTCTTTCAGGTATTTTCCCGTATAAGACTTAGGGTTACGGCTCACCTGCTCGGGTGTTCCTTCGGCTATTATATAACCGCCGCCCTCTCCCCCTTCGGGTCCGAGATCGATAATGTAGTCCACGCTCTTGAGCACGTCCAGGTTGTGCTCAATAATGACCACGGTATTTCCTTGGTCCACAAGCTTTTGAAGTACTCCAAGAAGCACTTTTACGTCTTCAAAATGGAGACCTGTCGTAGGCTCGTCAAGGATATAGAGAGTGTTGCCGGTCTCTTTCTTGGCAAGCTCGGCCGCCAGTTTGATACGCTGGCTCTCGCCTCCGCTCAGAGTGGATGAAGGCTGCCCCAGCTTAACATATCCCAGGCCTACGTCCACCATAGCCTTGAGACGAGGATAGATATAAGGGTTCGACTCGAAGAACTCGGCTGCTGCAGAGACGGTCATATCGAGTACGTCGCTGATACTCTTGCCTTTATAGTGGACCGCCAAAGTATCGGGCTTGTATCTCCTGCCTCCGCACTCCTTGCAGGTGACATATGCCGACGGCAGGAAGTTCATCTCTATCTCCTGGATACCGGCTCCTTTGCAGGACTCGCAGCGGCCGCCCTTTACGTTGAAAGAGAACGTTCCGGCTTTGAAGCCCCTGATCTTTGCATCAGGAGTCTCCGCGAACAGGTCCCTGATTTGAGAGAACACGTTAGTGTATGTGGCAGGATTGCTCCTGGTGGTCTTTCCGATAGGAGACTGATCCACTTCGATTATTTTGTCTATGTTGCCCGCACCCTCAATCGAGCCGTACGGCAGGATTCTATACTTAGAACGGTAGAACTTGTTGCTGAGAATAGGCATCAGGGTTTCGTTGATCAGGGAGGACTTCCCGCTTCCGCTCACTCCGCTCACCCCGACAAGCAGTCCCAGCGGCAGCTCCAGGTCAATATTCTTCAAGTTGTTGCCGTGAGCCCCTTTTAGAACTATCTTTTTGCCGTTCCCCGTCCTTCTCTGAGTCGGAACCTCTATCTTTTTGATCCCCAGCAGATAATCAGCCGTATAAGAATCTATTTTCTTCTTGGATTGGAGGAGCTTTTTAGGAGTGCCGTTGTAGAGCAGTTTTCCGCCGTTATCCCCGGCTCCCGGACCGAGATCCACCAACCAGTCGACAGAGCGCATCATCTCCTCGTCGTGTTCCACCACCAGAACTGAATTACCTTCATCCCGGAGGCTGCACAGAGAACGGATCAGCTTCCTGTTGTCCCTCTGATGGAGGCCTATGCTCGGCTCGTCCAGAATGTAGACCACATTGACAAGCTTGCATCCGATCTGGGTAGCCAGACGGATTCTCTGGCTCTCACCTCCGCTTAAAGAGGCTGTCTCACGGTTGAGGGAAAGGTATTCCAGACCTACGTCTTTGAGGAACCCCACCCTGTCTTTCAGCTCTTTGATGATATCGGAGGCGATTCTGTTCTGCTTTTCCGACATTATCTCAGGGAGGTTCACTATCCAGTCGTAGAGTTTGTCTATATCCATCGCGGCCACCTCGGCTATGTTCAGCCCTCCTATTTTGAAATAGAGGGCCTCCTCTTTGAGTCTCGTGCCGCTGCAGACAGGGCATACCACCTTGTCGAGATACATATCCTTTTTAGCGAGAATGTCATCGCTGTCACTGTCTGAAAGTTCCGCCTTGGCCAAAACTCCAGGGAAGTTAACCATCTGGCTGTCACCTCCGGAGCCTACTCTGAAAAGCTCGTCCGAGCCGTAGAGAATCGTAGTCTTGGCCCTGTCGGGGATATCTTTGAAAGGATCGTGAAGGGAGAATTCATACTTCTTGGCGATTGCTTCGAGAATCTCGAAAGTGGAGTTCTTCTTCAGAGGGCCGAATAAAGCTATCGCCCCCTTCGCTATCGAGAGATTCTCGTCAGGAATAATCTTGCTCATATCCACGCTCGCTATCTTTCCCAGTCCGCCGCAGTGAGGGCAGGCTCCCTGAGGAGAATTGAAAGAGAATGAATGCGGAGCGGGTGCAGCGAAGGAGATGCCGGTATCGGCGCAAATGAAATTCTTGCTCAAGAAACGGATGTCGCCCCCGTCGGCCGGAAGCAGCGCCACCGAACCTTTGCCTTGATTGAGGGCTGTCACAACTGAAGAACGGATCCTCTTCAGATCCTCCTTGCTCGGAACAAGTTTGTCCACGACAAGCTCAATAAAGTGGATTTTGTAGCGATCCAGAGGCTTTATCGTATTCAGGTTGTATATCTCTCCGTCCACGCGGATCTGGGTGTAGCCCCTCTTGAGCATCAGCTCGAACAGCTCTTTGTAGTGACCTTTACGTCCCTTCACTATCGGAGCGAGCAGATAGAGCCGCTGACCTTCATACTGACCCACGATCAGGTCCACTATCATATCATCCGAGTATTTGACCATCTCCTTACCGGTAGCCGGAGAATAGGCATTCGCAGCGCGGGAGTAGAGAAGCCTCAAAAAATCGTATACTTCGGTAATGGTGCCCACAGTGGAGCGGGGATTCCGGGTGGTAGTCTTCTGCTCGATGGCAATGATCGGGCTCAGCCCTTTGATCTCATCCACGTCAGGCCTTTCGAGCATCCCCATAAACTGCTTGGCATAAGCGGAAAGGGTATCTACATAGCGCCTCTGCCCCTCTGCGTAGATGGTATCAAATGCCAGAGAAGACTTGCCGCTGCCGGAAAGACCGGTGATAACGACAAGTTTCCCTCTCGGGATGGAAAGGGATATATTCTTAAGGTTGTGCTCCCTGGCACCTGTAATCTCTATACTGTCCACTGATCAAAAAACGGATTGAAACGCCTCTCTTCGCCTATCGTGGTAGGATAACCGTGCCCCGGATATACTACTACGTCGTCATCC
>JAGDBY010000110.1 GCA_017958765.1 Bacteroidales bacterium
CATTCGCCTCCCTCGATTACCGCATAGGTAGGCTCTACATCGAGAATGATTACGGCAAAACAGACAATTTTCCCGTCAACCTCAGCCACATAGCAGTTGCCGCCGGCTATGTCGTTCTCGAAAATCGGAATTGAAGGATATCCGTCCTGCCATTGCGCAACACCAGCGGAGTGAAGGCGTCTCTGGGCCTGAGCCACGATTCTCATTATGGAGTCAATGTCTTTGAGGGTAGCTTTTCTAATCATCGGTTTGAATGAATTCTTCTATAATACTGTCACAAATAAAGAATTTTTCAGGCGGTATTGCAAATCTGTCTCTGTCAGAATCGTAAACAAGGCTCTTTATGGCTTTGTCTGAAGGGAGAATAGAAGCAGGAAGTCCCTCCGCCGTCCTTAGTCCGAGCATTACTTTCTCATTGTAAATATCGGTATCGGATAATACCTCCCGCTCAGGGGCTGTCCCTTTGCAATATTCCTCAACCGAGCTGACGTTCCAGCTCCGGATTCTGTCTCCGTCGAAAGAATGCGCGGCTGCCCCCAATCCCAAATAAGGCTCCCGCGCCCAGTAAGACGAGTTATGTTTCGACTCGAAGCCGGGCTTCGCAAAAGAAGAGATCTCATACTGTCTGTACCCCGCTTCGGAGAGAGTTTTCTGCAGAAGAGAATACTGCTCGGCACAAATCTCATCCGACGGCTCCCTGTATTTTTCGGCCGCCACCATTTCGGCCAGGGCGCTTTCTGAATCGATGCTCATCTGGTAGCTGGAGATGTGCTCCGGGGCGAGCCGTACGGCGCAGTTGAGAGTCTCGCTCCATTCTTCGGCCATGAGAGAGGCGAATCCGAAGATAAGGTCTATCGAGATATTGCAGAATCCAGCTTCTCGCAAGCGGTTGAAAGCCTCGACGGCCTGCCGGGCAGTGTGCCGGCGGTTCATCCAGCGAAGATGCCTCGGGATAAAAGACTGAACCCCCATACTGATTCTGTTAACCCCGGCATTCTTGTAGGCTTCAATCAAAGAAAGGCCTGTGTCGGAGGCTATGTCGTCGGGATTTACCTCAACCGTAAACTCTTCGAGGGAAGAGAGGTTGAAATTCTTTCTTAAATCTTCGATAATATCTGAAAAGACTTCTGCGGGAAGGACGGAAGGTGTTCCGCCTCCGATATAAAGAGTTCTGACGGGTTCATTCTCCGGGAAACACTCGCCCCTTCTCTCCGCCATCTCCCTTCGCAGGGCGGCGGCATAAGAGACAAAAGGCGTCATCTCTTGCGGACAACGCCTCTGTACTGTTTCTGAGTAGAACCCGCAGTATGTGCAGAATGATGCACAAAAGGGGATATGGACGTAGATACCTGCCAACTCCTATCTGAGAATAAGGTCGGCACTTCCGAGCAATGCCTCGTTACTGTATACGTCTACGGTATAAACTCCCTTTTCAAACGGAGTTCCGTTAGAGAAGTAAATGCTCATCTCGACCTCAGCGCCCTGATAGTCGACCTCTCTTGAAGCGGAGCTCATCATCTCTTCACCGTTGCAGGTGAACAGTTTCTGCTCGTCGCTTGTCATAAGAATGCCGTCCGGTCCTTTGACTCTGATGTAGATGGTCTTCCAGCCTGTCTTGGCGATACTGTTCTCTATCAAAGTCAGGTCTGTACGGAGCTTCTCGACACGGCTGCTGCGGTCTGTAGTCTTGTTAGAAGCGTTGATGGCATTAAGTACGATAGCCCTGGCCTTGATCACTGAGCCTTTCTCAACCTGAGCTGCATAGGCATCGGTGGTTGAACGGAGGTCTTCATACTGTCTCTGGCTGGCGGCTGCCTCCTGACGTGCAAGAGAAGCCTCTTCTCTCAGAGCTATATTCAGACTGTTGAGAGAGTCGATCTGCACGATGTAGTGCTTCATAATCGAGCGAAGAGTGCCGAGCTCCTGCTCGTACTGGCGGATCTGCGCGCGGTTTGTAGCTTCCGTCTTCTGGAAACGCTCTATCAGCTGTTCAACTTTCTCACGTTCAATGGCAAGATTGGCGTTCAGAGTGTCGTTTGAGGTCTTCAAATCGGCATAATCATTCTGAAGCTCGATCATCTGCGCTGTAATATCGTCTTTCTCAATGTTAAGTTCCTTTACGAGATTACTCTTTGTAATCCAGATATAAGCCAAACCGGCCAGAAGCAAAGCTGCCAGAACGGCTAAAACTATAACCACTGACTTTAATGATTTTTCCTGTCTTTGTACTTCTTCCATAGCTATAAGAATTGATTGTTATCGTATAATGCAAAAATAATTAAATTTGTGACATGAAGTACCTTATCAGATCTCTTAAATACTTGCTCTATTTCGTAATTCTGTTTTTCGTAATAGTGCTCATCATTTCGCTTATGAACCATCAGGACATAAGGGACTTCCAGTCTCTGTTCATCGATGGGGCATTGGCCAAAATATCCATCATATTTATAATCATCGCCGCAGTGTACCCACTGTTCGGTTTTAAAAAGA
>JAGDBY010000111.1 GCA_017958765.1 Bacteroidales bacterium
GGACGGGGCCGCTCGCTCAAGCCTCTGCACGCAAAAAGGGATGGAATCCTACGGACTCCATCCCTTTTTGCGGTGCGGACGAGGCTCGAACTCGCGACCCCCGGCGTGACAGGCCGGTATTCTAACCAAACTGAACTACCGCACCATTTCCCTAATGGGATTGCAAATATAAAGAGTTTTTTGAAGTATGCAAAAAAAATTATCTGAAGTAGGTGAAATGAACATTGCCGTACTTTTTCTCTTTGACGAAGCGGGGATGTTTCTCAAATGAGTAGTCGGCCGGATGCTCCAGAATCATCACTCCGCCCTCCGCGAGGATATTCTTCTCAAATACTCTGTCCGGGATTGTGTCAAGCCCCTCAATGGCGTAGGGAGGGTCAGCGAAGATGAGGTCGAAGCGGCGGGAACAGATATTCAGGAAATCGAACACATTGTGGCGAACCACCTGCATCCCTTTTATGCCCAGCTCCGCCGCGGCCTTTTTTATAAAGGTGGCGTGAAGCGGGTTCATCTCCACTGAGACTATGTCGTGACATCCGCGGGAGGCCGCCTCGAAGGAGATGCTGCCGGTCCCCGAGAAGAGGTCGAGCATTGCGGCCGTCTCGAAGTCCACTTCGTTGACAAGGGTATTAAAAAGGCCCTCCTTCGCAAAATCGGTAGTGGGCCTTGCAGCATAATTCTTCGGGGGATTAATCTGTTTCCCCTTGAGTGTACCGCCAATGATTCTCATATCTATCGGATCTCCTCTACTCCCAAAAAGTACCTGAACAGAAGCTCTTTCTGCTCGTAAGCCAGCTCGCCGAAGTGGTAGAATGTGGTCATCTCCGGGTTGATCTGGAACTCTTTCAGAGCGGCGAAAATAAAATAGAGCGCAGTGGTGAAATCAGGCACCTTGTATGAATTCACAAGGAGAAGCTTTTCGCCGGCCGCCAGCACCAGATGCGCCTCGCCGCCGCTCACCTCTACGATCATTTTGTTGTAATCGGAGATCTTAGGGAGCAAGTCCAGGAGCTTCTTCACCGGCGGAAGGGTGTTGCAATAAAGAAGAACTGCCTTAAATTCAGGCAGTTCTATGTGTTTTACCCTGTCGTTTGGTGTGAGCTCGACAAGCTCCGACAGAAGACTATGTGCGTCTCTTTCTGCAAAGAAAGCAGACGGTACTATAGTGTATTTACTCACAGGTTAATCTATTCCCAGTTTCCTGCGTTGTTGTTAGGATTCTCGATGCTACCTACTTGAAGTCCAGGGAAACGACCTGTACTTGTTCTCTCGTAGTTCAGGTTGACGATAAGTTGGTGATCCATACCTTTGAGGAGTGAATCGAACGGGATGTCAGCCTCGAACAATGGAACAGGCACACCTGATACCATCTTGACAACTGATTTCATAATGACAGTGTCTCCGCCTGAGAATGGAATATAACGCAGACTCTCAGGGTTGAAGTTAGGTCTGTCATTGAACAAAGTGTCTTTTACAGGGATAAGGATATTCTCTCTCTTAACGAGCTTCATAGCTACTGCCAAAGAGTCGTCCATTGAACCGATCTGCTTAACGATAGTCATGTTGCCGTTGTTGTAGAAGTCAATCAATGAGTCCATTGCCGGAGCGTATTGATTGTGTACATTCTTATATGCAACCTGAAGAGTACGGATGTCTTTGAGAATTGTGATAGCTTCCTGCTGACGCGCATCTCTCTCTTTGTTAAACTTCACCGGCTCGCTAACACTTTGAACTACAAACCATAGCAAAGCTATAATAGCAAGAGGAAAAACGATGTAAGTAAGTACTTTTTTCATATTGATTGTTTGATTTATATAATTTCCGTTAGTTAACTCACAAATGTATAAATTTTATTTAGTCCTTGCAATATATTTTTTATTTTTGCGCTGTTTTGAAGGTCAAAATGAATAATAACATTCCCACGGAGAGCCTGGAGCGGCTTATTTCTTCAGCCGACAGCATTGTGATAATCGGTCACTTCAATCCTGACGGTGACTCGATCGGCTCCATTACGGGAATGTACCAGTATCTGGCAGGCCGCGGCAAGAACGTATGCGCCATATCTCCAAGCAGTTACCCCGATTTTTTGAGTTTTCTCAACCCGAAGGGCAATCCCATTCTGGTCTATACTGAGAATAAAGACGCGGTGCAAAAGGCGCTCGACTCGGCCGACCTGATCATCTGCCAGGATCTGAACAGACTCTCCCGTACGGAACAGATGGCCGAGGGGATAAAGAGGGCAAAAGCCCCGAAGGTGCTGATTGACCACCACCCTAACCCGGAGCGGGAATGGTTTGACGTGGTAATCTCCGACACTGAGGTCTCTTCTACCTGCGAACTGGTGTTCGACATCCTGATGACTATGCCGGATGTGGCGGGTGATACTTCGAAACTGTCGCTGGAGTGCGCTACATCGCTGTACAGCGGCCTTCTGACCGACACTAACAACTATTCTAATTCTCTTTTCCCAGATACTCTGACGGTCGCTTCGGCCCTGATGGCCCGCGGCATTGACAGCAAGCAGATTTACTACAATCTGTTCTGTTCTTATTCTGAAAGCAGGATGAGACTTATGGGGAAAATGCTTGACAATATGATAATTATCCCCGAGTACAAGACCGCATATATGCTGCTCAGCCTGGAGGATAAGGCGGCCTTCAAT
This sequence comes from Bacteroidales bacterium, assembly GCA_017958765.1. Taxonomy (GTDB): domain Bacteria; phylum Bacteroidota; class Bacteroidia; order Bacteroidales; family UBA932; genus Equibacterium. The sequence continues at coordinate 2,663 of JAGDBY010000111.1, forward strand.
TTCAAGGACGGCGACTCGGAGGGGTTCGTGAATCTGCCTCTGGCTATCGACGGCATAGAGATTACCGCCCTGCTGGCGCAGACTCCGGACTTTATCAGAGTGTCTCTCCGCTCTAAAGGGGATATCAATGTCAACGATCTGGCTCACAGCTACTTCAACGGCGGCGGACACGTCAACGCTTCGGGAGGAAGACTGTTCGATGTACCGTGGAGCGAAGTAGGTTCATATTTCGAGAATGCATTAGCCTGCTGGAAGAAAGGCACAACTTTTGTTAAGTAATAAGTCAATTTTTTGTATTTTTGCAGAGATGAGAATTATCAAGACCATATTGTTGACCCTCACTTGCGCCTGTGTGCTTTCTTCCTGCGCAAAAGATTTGATCTACAGCAATTTCGACCTACAGAAGAGAGTTAGGGACGCTTGGATAAGGATCAACTATCCGGGTCTTCAGGAAGACCAGTTCGGTCTCTACAGACTGAGCGTCACCCCGGGCAACGGCACCAAACCGAAAGACAGCTCATACATATTCTTCAATATGAATGAGAGAGATCTCGAGGGGACATATACCAGCACCAGCGATCC
>JAGDBY010000112.1 GCA_017958765.1 Bacteroidales bacterium
AGCACGGAGCGGACAGCCAGGTAATGCTGGTATGCAAGGATCGCAGTTTTGCAGAGCAGGTGGAGAATGAGATCGATAAGCAGCTCAGGGCCCTCCCACGCTCCGAATTCGCCCAAAAAGCTCTCTCCAAGAGCAGCGCAGTGGTCTTCGGAAGTGATGAGGATATGATAGCTTTCGCCGATTTCTACGCCCCTGAGCACCTTATTATCAATACGGTGAATGCTTGGGAGATAGCAGAGAAAGTGAGCTGTGCAGGAAGTGTTTTCGTGGGAGAATTCACCCCTGAAAGTGCTGGAGACTATGCTTCCGGGACGAATCACACTCTTCCGACCTCCGGTTGGGCCCGTTCTTTCAGCGGGGTCAACATAGATTCTTATATGAGAAAAATGACTCTGCAGTCCATTTCGGAGAAAGGTCTGCAGAATCTTTCAGATACGATAGTCACAATGGCCGAGGCCGAGAAACTTCAGGCTCACGCTAACGCAGTTAAAATCAGGTTAAATGACAAATAAAGACATCGAACAGCTTGTGCGCCCCAATATCAGGGCACTGCTTCCTTATTCTACAGCAAGGGATGAGTATCAAGGCGAAATAGGTATCTTCCTGGATGCCAATGAATCTCCGTATGACACAGGATACAACCGCTACCCTGATCCTCACCAGAAAGCTCTAAAAGCCCGCCTGAGCGAGATAAAGGGCGTCCCTGTATCACAGATATTCATAGGAAACGGCAGCGACGAGGCAATCGATCTGGTCTTCAGAGTGTTCTGCCGTCCGGGAGTTGACAGCATCGTGGCGATAGACCCAAGCTACGGTATGTACAAAGTCTGCGCCGACATCAACGACATAGCCTTAAAGGAAGTTGCTCTCAATGAGGACTTTTCACTCCCTGTGGAGCGACTGCTCGAGGCCTGCGACGCTAACACCAAGCTCATCTTCATCTGTTCTCCGAATAATCCGTCGGGTAATTCTTTCCCGGCTGAAAAGATTGAAGAGCTGCTGAAGAATTTCAACGGAATCGTAGTTCTCGACGAGGCGTACAACGATTTCAGCTGCCAGAAGAGCTTCCGATTCCGTCTGGATGAATTCCCGAACCTGATTATTCTCCAGACCCTCTCCAAAGCCTACGGAATGGCCTCTCTGAGACTTGGGATTGCCTATGCTTCAGAGTATATCATCCGTCTGATGTCTATGGTGAAATATCCGTACAACATCAACGGAGCCACCCAGAGGATTGTGATGGATATTCTCAAACAGGATATTTCAGAAAGGGTAGCAATCATAGTAAAGGAGCGGGATTCTCTGATAAAACTGCTTGAGAATTATACCTTTATAAAGAAAGTCTATCCGAGCGACTCCAACTTCATCCTGGTTAAGACTGATGATGCAGACGCGCTTTACAGCTATCTGCTCGAGGCCGGGATCATAGTCAGAAACAGGACCAAAGCCACCCTGTGCGGCAACTGTGTCAGAATAACCGTAGGTCTGCCGGAAGAAAATAAAAAGCTTATTGAATCACTTTCACAATACGAATCAAAATATGAAAAAGGCGTTATTTGTAGATAGAGACGGTACCATTCTCCGTGAACCTGCTGATGAACAGATAGATTCATTTGAGAAGATGGAGTTTGTAGCAGGCGCTATAAGCGGCCTGAAGTCACTCACCGGTCTGGGGTACGAACTGGTGATGGTCTCAAACCAGGACGGTCTCGGGACAGCCTCCTTCCCGGAGGATACATTCTACCCGGTGCAGAATAAGATGCTCTCCATTCTAAAAGGAGAGGGTATCGAATTTGACGACATTCTGATTGACAGACACTTCCCTGAAGACAACGCCCCGACATACAAGCCCGGAACAGGGATGCTTACAGAGTATATGACCGGGGAGTATGATCTTTCCCAGTGTTTTGTGATAGGTGACAGAGACAGTGACTGCAAACTTGCTGAAAACCTCGGCTCGAAGTTTCTCAGAATCAATCCTGAGGATGAAGCGGGAAGTTGGCTGAATGCAGTCAAGAAAGTACGCGGTACAAGACGCAGAGTGGAGCTCTGCCGCAAGACAAAAGAGACCGACATCAACATAGTTTTGGATCTGGACGGAGAAGAATCTTCCAAGATTGACAC
>JAGDBY010000019.1 GCA_017958765.1 Bacteroidales bacterium
CTGACGCCCATCTATGTCTGCACGAAGAAGGTTCCGCAGAGCTATGCCGTCGGCAACGGCGATATGATGACCTTCAGCGAAACCTCCGCTTTCTGGCTCTTCAACCGCACCACCCACCTCGCTTACCTGTTCTACGACCGCGTAGCCCCTGTTCTGAGACAGGAGATCGAGGATCACCAGGATTTCTGCCAGGAGCAGGTAGCCAAGACCGACGCTATGGCTGTCAAGATGCTCAATGCAGGAAACCGGAAGATGGCCATCGACCTTATTTCGGAGACAAGCAACAAGCTCGCGGAGAAGATGTTCAACCGCTGGAAAGAGCTTGAAAACGACCTTCTTGTGAAATATATGGACGGAAATATCAAACGTGTCAACGAAGACGGCTCTTATGTAACCCGTCCTGACACCAAGATTCCTTCAGTGGAACAACCTCAGCAGCGCGAGACTTGGCTCAGGGCCATCGTCAATGACAGAGGAGAGACTCTGAAAGTAGTTCAGCCTAAGAAATAACCGAAACGGTCCGATACAAAAAACCTCTGCAATCAGCGCAGAGGTTTTTTATTCCGGCATACCCTGTTGAATCAACAGGAAGGTCTTTGTAATCGTCGGAGTCTCCACCGTGACGGTGCACTTTCTGGCCACCGGGTCCGGATTCTCCTCCACGCTTACCATTACTACCGTCTCCCCTTCTCCCTCGGTGATATCGATTGAAGCCCAGTTGGAATTAGGGTAGAGATTCCATTCCACATTTGTGATGACGGTCTGCTCCAGACTCGATGCGGCTGCAGGGAAACTGAGGGTGTCGCTCGCCAGAGAGAGCGTCGGAAGGATGGACTTCTCACAGGAAGAGAAGTAAAACGTCCCTGCCAGCAGCGTTAAAAAGAAAAATATGGCGATTCTCTTACTCATCTCACATGGACAAAGTTATTAATATTTTTCATACCTTTGCTTTGATGAAGAAATTACTCCTTTCAATCTGCGCAGCAGCAGCGCTGTTATTTACATCCTGCTCTGATCCTGTCGCTCCCGAGATATCATTCTCAGAATGGTATTTCACCATCCCTTATACAGGCGGGGAAGTATATTTCAACCTTACCGCCAATATGCCTTGGGACCTGAAGATAGATGAGAACGACCCTCTGGAATATCATCCTAAGAGCGGCGAGGCGGGTACTTATCTGATTACCGCTTCTCTTCCGGCTACGGATCTGTTCACATCCACATCCCACAATCTGAGAGGCACTGCCAGATCCGAGGTTACAACCAATGCTTTCGACGTGAAGATTACTCAGGAGCCTAGACCGGGCCTGGTTATCTCTCCTGTCAAAGTCAACGTTCCTAAAGGGGGTAAGCTTGTCGAGGTAACTCTCTCTACTAACGAGTCTTGGACCTGCACCAGCGAACCTGCAGGGCTGGATATTTATCCTGCTTCAGGTACTACCGGAGACTACAAGATTCTCATTAACATCCCTGAGAATACCGGCTCGTCATCTCTGATGATGGATATTTCATTCTCCATCTCTTCAATGACCGAGCATCTGCTTATTATCCAGGATTAACTGTTCAGGTAAGCTTCCTGTTCTTTTGTAAGGCTGTCGATGTTTATTCCCCAGCTTTCCAACTTCTTTGACGCTACGAACTCGTCGATTTCATCCGGCACTGTGATTACCGTGGACGGGATCATCCCTTTATTGTGGACCAGGTAGGCGATACTGAGAGCCTGTACTGCGAAACTCATATCCATTATTTCGGCAGGGTGCCCGTCGCCTGCAGCGAGATTCACCAAGCGCCCCTCGGCTATCAAGAAGAGACTGCGGCCGTTCGCAAGTTTGTATCCCTGAATATTCTTTCTTGCCTCCCACGTCTCCACAGCCATTTTTGAGAGAGAATTGATATCCACCTCCACATTGAAATGCCCTGCATTGCAGAGAATTGTGCCGTCTTTCATCTTCTCGAAGTGCCGCTCGGTAATGACCTTGGTACAACCTGTCACAGTAACGAACAGGTCTCCAATCGGAGCGGCTTCGTCCATTGTCATCACCTTGAAGCCGTCCATTACCGCTTCCATTGCACGGATAGGATTGACTTCGGTCACAATCACAGAGGCGCCGAGACCTTTGGCCCTCAAAGCGACTCCCTTGCCGCACCAGCCGTAACCGGCCACAACGACATTCTTCCCTGCCACGATCAGGTTTGTAGTGCGGTTGATACCGTCCCATACCGACTGACCTGTGCCGTAGCGATTGTCAAAAAGGTACTTACTGTTGGCATTATTCACCATAACCATAGGGAATTTGAGTTCTCCCCTCTGGGCCATTGCGATAAGACGGTTGATTCCGGTGGTCGTCTCTTCGCAGCCGCCGATCACTCCGTCGATCAGATTCGGATATTCTCTGTGAATCAGGCTCACCAGATCGCCACCGTCA
>JAGDBY010000113.1 GCA_017958765.1 Bacteroidales bacterium
GCAGGTGTGTCCAGAAGCCCCTGATAATCAGTATTGAGATAAATGTACAGTACCGCTTCGTTCCAGTTAGAGTTGGGTTTGTAAAATCTGTAATAATAGGTGGCGGCAAAAACGGCTGCGGCTGTAAACAGCAGTGCCAGGCCAAGCCGTACCGTCCTCTTCTTTCTCATTTTCTAAGTATTATTATGGAGCCTGCAATAGGTTCCTGTCCCTTTTCAAGGCTGTTTAATTTATAGAGTGAAGATAGTTTGACTGCGTATCTCTGGCTAAGAGAATACATTGTCTCCCCCTCTTCAACTACGTGTTTGTCAAGGTGTTTCGCGGCCTGATTCTTCTTAGGCTGGAGGTAAATTACAGTGCCCGGCTCAATATCGCCGTCCTTGCTCAGGTCATTATATTTGAGCAGCTGGCGTTTGAACAGATTGTACTCTTTGGCCAGATATCCGTATGTCTCATATCCGTCAGCTACAATGTAACTTACCCCGTTCGTGCTGAAAACTTCCCTGTCGAGAGATATCTTGTAGAGAATGTTTCCCTTCTCCACCTCCACTTTTACGGAAGTCTCGGCCTCGGCCGGAGTAGGAGGGAGATTATCCGTCTCTACGGCGGTGTCGTATTGATAGAGACTGTATTTCTCAATTAAGGCGATAAGCTTCGTAGGATACTGAGGATCAGTAGCATAGCCGGCCTGTTTCAGACCGTAAGCCCACGCTTTGTAATCGGTGGGGCTGTAGTCGAACAGGAAAGCGTATCTGTCACGGTATCTGAGGAAATCGGAGTGATCCTGGAAAGACTCTTCGTCCTTCTTGTAGCTACGGTAGCAGCTCGCTCCCTCTTCGTCGCGGTAGGTGAATTTGTCTCCGGTCCAGTCGTGACATTTGATTCCGAAGTGGTTGTGGGCCTTGGTGGCAAGTGTGGATGTGCCGTATGCAGATTCGAGGCAGGCCTGAGCCAAAGTGATGCTGGCCGGGATACCGGTCTTGCGCATCTGATCTATGGCCGTCTCCTTGTACTTTTCGATGTATGACTCGTATGACTGACCGAACATACACGCGACAGTCGATATAAACATCAATGATGCAAGAAGATATCTTTTAAAATAACGCATAAGCATCCGATTCTTCCACAAATTTAGTTAATTTTGTAAGAGATTATTACCTGTAGGTATGCAAAAGGCGGAGCCCGGGAGCGGAAGGACTTATAGCCCGGGAGCGGTAAAATAAATAAAGGGTAAGCTACGTATATCGCACCGCTACAACCTCGTACCCTTGCTGCATTCCTGCCCTGGGGGAGTTCGGAGGGAGCTGGTCGTACACGACTTACCCGATGCAAATTTATAGAATTTTTTGTAATACACAAAAATGAGAATAGCAGTTGGACTATCAGGCGGAGTTGATTCCAGTGTGGCGGCTTATTTGCTGAAGCAGGCCGGATACGATGTCTTTGCTATTTTTATGCAGAATTGGAACGACGCTACAGGCACTCTGCACGGGGATTGCGAGTGGGAGGAAGAGAGAGCCGTGGCCGAGATGGTAGCCAAGAAAATAGGTATAGAGTTCCATTTTGTGGACCTCTCTTCACAATACAGAGAGCGCGTTGTGGACTATATGTTCAGCGAGTATGAAAAGGGGAGAACCCCTAATCCGGACGTTCTCTGCAATACTGAGATCAAATTCGACGCTTTTCTTAAATGCGCTCTCGACCTTGGGGCGGACTTTGTCGCTACCGGCCATTACTGCCGGAAGGAAGAGTTCATAAATGAGAAAGGGGAGACCGTCTACAGAATTCTGGCGGGAAGCGACCCGAACAAGGATCAGAGTTATTTCCTGTGCGGTTTGAGCCAGGAGCAGCTCTCCAGAGCCCTTTTCCCTATCGGACACCTGCTCAAGCCGGAGGTCAGGAGAATAGCACGCGAGGCAGGTCTTCCAAGCGCTGAGAAAAAGGATTCTCAGGGTATCTGTTTTGTCGGCAAAGTAGATCTGCCCGTTTTTCTGCAACAAAAGCTGAAAGCTAAAGAGGGTGACGTTGTCGAGATATTCAGGGAGGGCTGCCCGGTTATCCCTGAGGATTCTCCGCTGGAGATTCTCGCAGAGCCGGTTGTCTACAAAAAGAGTGACGGAAAGGTGATAGGCAGGCACCAGGGGGCTCAATTCTATACGATAGGACAGAGAAAGGGGCTTAACATAGGCGGTCACGCAGAGCCTCTTTTCATCATTTCCACTGATATAGAGAATAATATAATATATGTCGGAGAGGGCCACTCTCACCCCGGACTTTACAGGAAAGCTTTGAGAATTCTCCCGGAGGAGGTTCATTGGATACGTCCCGATCTGGAGATGAAAGAGGGAGAAGAGCGGGATTACCTGGTGAGAATAAGGTACCGTCAGCCACTCCAGAAAGGGCGGTTGATATGCAGGAAAGAGGGCCTTTTCATTTTGTTTGAAGAGCCTCAGAGAGGTATTACGGCGGGGCAGTTTGCGGCTTGGTATAATGCTGATTCCGAGATGATCGGAAGCGGAGTAATCAATAGATAACTATGAATCTTAGGTATGATATTGCGGTTATCGGAGGCGGTGCCGCAGGAATGCTGGCTGCAATCAAGGCTGCCGAGGCGGGCGCCAAAGTCGTATTATTTGAGAAAAAACAGGTTTGCGGAAGGAAAATGCTGCTCACAGGCAAAGGTCGCTGCAATATGACCAACACAAAGCCGTGGGCTGAATTCTCCTCCCATATGCACCCGAAAGCTGCCTTTGTGAAGGCTGCGTTCCATAACTTCTCCAACAAGGATACCATCCGCTTTTTCAACCAGATAGGACTTCCTACGGTTGTGACTCAGGGGCAGCGGGTTTTCCCGGAGTCTATGAGCGCCGCAGACGTAGTTGACGTACTTGTATCAAGAATGACGAAGCTCTCAGTGGACATTCTCTATAACTGCGATATTATCAAGGTGATGAAGTCGGAGAAGTGCTATAAATGCATCTACAACAAGAGGATAGGGGATATGATGGACATTCAGGCCTTTTCCGTTAAAGCGGTTATCGTGGCGACAGGAGGCCTCTCTTATCCTATTACAGGATCTACCGGGAAAGGCTATGACATCGCCCGGAGCTTCGAGCACACGGTTACTCCTTGTTTCCCGTCCCTGACGGCGCTCACTCCTAAGAATTACGATACGAGACTTATAGGAATCGACTTGGAGAATGTCGGAATCTACCTTACCGTGAACGGCGATATAGTGCAGATGGAGACTGGAGACCTCTCGTTTACAGACGGAGGAATCGAAGGGTCTCTGGGATACCGTGTCAGCAGAAAGGCCGTGCACGCTATGATTAACGGAAATAAAGTCGAGATAGTGCTGGATTTGAAGCCGGCCCTTTCAGTGGCCACTATCAAAGCCAGAATAGGGCGGGAAATGGAGGATCTCCATTACACTGAACCTCTGACTGACAGGAGAATGGTCACTCTTCTGAAGAGACTGATGCCTCAGCAGCTTATCCAGCCGTTCCTCTTCGCCCATAAGAATGTGGACGTGAAGTCTCTTCCGGATGTTCTCAAAGAGTGGAGATTCCCTATTGCCAAATATGTCGGTTACGAGAGAGCCGTAGTCACTGCCGGGGGAGTCTCAACCGAAGAGGTGGTGTCAAAGACAATGCAGTCCAGACTGTCGTCGGGGCTCTTCTTCGCAGGCGAAGTGCTGGATGTCGACGGCGATACCGGAGGATACAATCTTCAGTTTGCATTCTCTTCAGGAGCGCTTGCAGGACAGAGCGCTGCCAAATATGTCAAATCGCTTAAAATATAGCCAGTTCCCTGCCGCAGAATGAGATTCTGTCACCTATTCTGACAGGGTATCCTTCCGAGAGAGGGACTGCCACCAAATCCCCGAAGCGGAGAGATGATTTAGCACTTAAAGTCACTATCGCGTCGAGCAGTGCCGCTGTATCTATATTGTTGATAGAGAATACTTTCTGAGAATTGA
>JAGDBY010000114.1 GCA_017958765.1 Bacteroidales bacterium
TCCCAAAGTCCACGAGAGCAGGGCGCAGATGGCCGCCGATACCAGATACGGCACCATAAGCCGCTGGAAGCTCACTCCACCCGAGAGAATGGCTATAATCTCGCTGTTTGACGCCAGCTTCGATGTGAAATAGATTACGGTGATGAATACGAACAGAGGGCTGAACATATTCATAATGTGAGGGATGAAGTTGAGATAGTAGTCGAAGACAATCTCGTACAGAGAAACGTTGTGGTCAACGAAATTGTCAATCTTCTCACTGATGTCGACAATGATGACGATTATGATAATAACCAAGAAAGAGAACAGATATGTCCCTATGAACTTCTTGATTATGTACCAATCAAGCTTTTTTAACTTGTACCAATTCTCCTTCATCAAAGTCTCCTGTCGAGTTTGCTGACTACCGCCTCTTTCCAAGAAGCGAAATCCCCTTCAATTATATGCTGACGGGCCTTTCTGACCAAATCCAGGTAGAAAGCCACGTTGTGTTCGCTGGCAATCTGAGCCGCAAGCATCTCCTGTGAGATGTTCAGGTGCCTCAGGTAAGCTTTTGAATAGACCGTGTCAACAAAAGACGTTCCATTCACATCGATCGGGCTGAAATCGTTCTCCCACTTCTTGTTCCTGATATTGATCGTCCCCTCCCAGGTGAAAAGCATCCCGTTTCGCCCGTTTCGGGTAGGCATCACGCAGTCGAACATATCCACGCCTCTGGATATAGCCTCGAGAATGTTTGCAGGAGTCCCCACTCCCATAAGATACCTCGGCTTGTCCGCAGGGAGGATTGTGTGTACCAGCTCCAACATCTCGTACATCTTCTCGGTAGGTTCTCCGACGGCGAGACCTCCTATGGCGTATCCGTCTCTGTCGTAACGGGCCACATTCTCGGCGGCTCTCGTACGCAGGTCCCTGTACACGCAACCCTGCACTATCGGGAAGAATGTCTGGCTGTAGCCGTACAGAGGCTCGGTACTGTCGAAATGCTTCACTCCGCGGTCGAGCCACTTCTCCGTGAGGTCCAGGGACTTCTCGGCGTATGCATAGTCGGCGTCCCCCGGACAGCACTCGTCAAGGGCCATAATGATGTCCGCCCCTATGATTCTCTGGGTATCGACATTATTCTCCGGGGTAAACATATGCCTGCTTCCGTCAATATGGGACTGAAACATACACCCTTCTTCCGTCAGTTTGCGTATCGGAGTGAGAGAGAATACCTGGAATCCTCCGCTGTCGGTCAATATCGGCCTGTCCCAAGAGGAGAACTTATGAAGTCCTCCGGCTTCCCTTAGTATGTCGAGGCCGGGGCGGAGATAGAGATGGTAGGTGTTGCCCAGAATAATCTGCGCGTCTATATCTTCCTTAAGATCACGGTGATAGATACCTTTCACCGAACCTACCGTACCCACGGGCATAAAGATGGGAGTCTCCACCATACCGTGGTCAGTAGTAATCAGACCGCAGCGGGCATTTGATCCCTTGTCCTTATGTGTGAGAGAAAACTGCATTATTAAGCAAAGTTAATGTTATTTTTAAGCTTTTCAAGGCCCGGACGACTGAGAGGAGTATCTCCGAACCGCTTTTCGAACTCTTCCTGAGACATAGAAAGCCATTCCTGTTTTGAAACAGCCTCTATTTCGCCCTTATTTTGCTCAAATTCGGGCCATCCCTTTATTTGAGGGTTATTCCACGGACAGGCGTTCAGACAGCGGTCACAGCCAAAAAAGAAGCCGCTGCCGCCGGCCGTCTCCCCGCTCTGCAACTCTTTGGACTCTATCGTACGGTAGCTGACGCATTTGCGGGCATCCAAGATACCATCTTCGGTGAGCGCTCCGGTAGGACAGGCCGCAATACATCTCCCGCAGGATCCGCAATCCTGAGGCACTTTGGACTTTTTGAAACGGAGGTCCGGGCAGTCGATCTGCTCATACGGGACAGTGGAGAGAATAACTCCGATAAAGGTTCTAAGCCCCAGCTCGGGACTTATCAAAAACTGGTTCTTCCCTATCAGGCCGAGGCCCGCCCTGACTGCCCACTGCCTCTCCACAATCGGAGCGCTGTCCACGAAAGGCCGCCCTTCAATCCCCGACTCAGCCAGGAACTGGTACAGCCTGTCCTTAAGAACCTTGTGATAATCAAGCCCGTACGCAAAAGAAGCTATCCCGTTCTCCGGATTCTGGGCAGAATAAGGAGCCAGAAAGACCAGCACGCTCTTCGCCCCTTCGTAGAGCTTGCAAGGATCCATTCTCTTGTCAAAATTCCGCTCCAGATAACTCATCCCGGCATTATACCCTTGACTGATATAGTGCTCATATCGGGGGATGCAGTCGGTAAGAGGTTCAGCCTTGGCGACGCCGAAATCGGCAAAGCCCAATTTACGCGAGATATTTAGCAAAAAATTATACACTCTCCAGAGAAAAGGATTACTTTTGTGTATCAAAATAACGCAATTTTTTCTTTTATTTTCCGATTATATGAAAAAAATACTCGTAGTAGGCGCCGGTGGACAAATAGGAACTGAACTTGTGCCTCATCTTCAAAAGCATTACGGTAAGGAAAACGTCATTGCAGCCGATCTCAGAGACGAGATGGTGGCCAAGCTGCAGACCTTTGCAACAGGCATCAAGCTGGACGCGATGGACTATGAAGCTTTCGACAAAACCGTAAAAGAGTACAACATAGATTCTATTTTCAATCTGGTGGCTCTGCTGAGCGCCACGGGAGAGAAGAATCCTCAGTTTGCGTGGAAGCTCAATATGGGCGCCCTGCTCAATTCTCTCAATATAGCTCTGGAGAATCACTGCGCGCTGTTTACGCCAAGTTCTATCGGCGCGTTCGGCGAGAGCACCCCTCACGATGACACCCCTCAGGATACGGTAATGCGTCCTAACACTATGTACGGTGTCTGCAAAGTATCAGGCGAGCTTCTCAGCGACTATTATCACACCCGTTTCGGCGTTGATACAAGAAGCGTCCGTTTCCCTGGCATCATCTCTTACGGATGTCTCCCGGGCGGCGGCACTACCGACTACGCAGTAGAAGTATTCTACGAGATTCTCAAGACCGGTCACTACACCTGTCCTATCCCTAAAGATGCATATATGGATATGCTCTATATGCCGGACGCTCTCAATGCAGTTACCACTTTGATGGAGGCAGATCCTTCAAAACTGGTTCACAGAAACAGCTTCAACATCACCTCTATGAGTTTCACTCCTGAGCAGCTGTTCGCCTGCATAAAGAAGAGAATTCCTACAGCCACCTTCGACTACGACGTAGATCCTGTCAGAGCCGCTATCGCTCACTCTTGGCCTAACAAGATGGATGACAGCTGTGCCCGTAAAGAATGGGGATGGAAACCTCAGTGGGGTATTGAGGAGATGGTGGACGATATGCTTAAACACATTGCTGAAAAGCTTGGTCTTTAAGCTATGATCCTTCAGACTCCGGTTGAAATCAATCCCATAGACAATAAGATTTCTTACAGAAGCAATCTTTTGTTTATGGGATCTTGTTTTGCCTCCGACATAGGGAGAATTATGCAGAACCTCGATTTCAAAATCACGGTGAACCCTTTCGGAGTCCTTTACAACCCTGCTTCCATAGCATCTTCAATAGCCAGACTTGAGTCCGGAGAGCCTTTTTCCCCTCAGGACATAATAGTCTCTGACGGCCTTTACACCTCTTTCTTCCATCACAGCAGCTTCTCCCGCCCTACAGAAGAGGAGTTTCTGGAGAATGCAAACGGCTCTCTCAAGCAGTCCTGCGAGGCATTTGCAGCCGCCGACACCTGCGTTATAACCCTCGGCACCGCCTGGGTTTACAGACATATCTCACGGGACATAATTGTATCCAACTGCCATAAGATTCCGGCTTCCGGATTCGCAAGGGAGAAGCTCACGACGGAGCAGGTAACAGACCTGCTCTCTTCGATTGTAGCCCGTCATCCTCTCAAGAACTGGATATTTACGGTAAGTCCGATTCGCCACCTGAAAGACGGCGCTCACGGCAACCAGATAAGCAAGGCTACGCTCCTTCTGGCCGTAGAGAATGTGGTGAGCAGATACGGCAACGCCCATTATTTCCCTGCCTACGAGATAATGATGGATGAGCTTCGCGATTACAGATTCTACTGCGACAATATGACTCATCCTACACCGCAGGCTGTCAGCTACATTTTCGAAAAATTTTGCGAATTCGCCCTCGACCCCTCGGAGAAAGAGGCCTTAAAACAGGCTCAGAAAAGATACAAGGCCGCGGCCCACATCCCTATGAAAAACAAAAAAGCTGACGCATAAGCGCCAGCTTTTTTTTGCCCTTTTACCGAATTACTCAGCTGCAGGTGCCTCAGGTGCTTCAGCTGCTGCAGGCTCTTCAACCAGTGCTTCAGCATCAGGAGCTTCCTCTACAGGAGCCTCAGCTGCAGGCTTGGTTGATTTGCGGCTACGACGGGTAGCAGGCTTCTTAGCCTCTTTCTTAGCTGTAGCCTCAAGAGCTGCTTGGTTGAAGTCAACCAACTCGATAACTGCCATTTCAGCAGTATCACCCTGACGGTAAGTAGTCCTGATGATGCGGGTGTATCCGCCCGGACGGTCTGCAATCTTAGGGGCGATGTTACGGAAAAGCTCTGTAACGGCCTCTTTTTGCTTCAGGTAGCTGAATACAACACGGCGTGAATGGGTAGTATCCTCTTTAGACTTGGTAATCAGCGGCTCAACATAAGTTCTGAGAGCTTTTGCCTTTGCAAGAGTGGTCTCGATTTGTTTATGCATAATCAGTGAGCAAGCCAAATTAGATAACAAGGCTTTGCGGTGACCGCTCTGACGTCCCAAGTGATTTACTGACTTATTATGTCTCATGATCTATTGTTGTTCTTTTTTTTCAATATTATACTTAGTGATATCCATACCGAAGCTCAGTTTGAGTCTGTCGATGAGGTTATCAATTTCAGTTAGAGATTTCTTACCGAAATTGCGGAATTTCATCAATTCGTTCCTTGGATGAGAAACCAAATCAGCAAATGTCTCAATGTTTGCTGTATTTAGGCAGTTGAGAGCACGTACTGAAAGCTCTACGTCAGAAAGTTTGGTCAAAAGGAGATGACGCATACGGAGTGATTCCTCGTCAAGCTCTTTGTTCTCAACTTCTACAGGAGCTTCAAGAGTTATCTTTTCATCTGAGAACAACATGAAGTGGTAGATCAATATCTTGGCAGCCTCTTTCAAAGCCTCCTTAGGATGAATTGAACCATCAGTTGTTATCTCAAGTTTGAGGCACTCATAGTCGGTCTTCTGCTCGACACGCCAGTCCTCTCTCCAGAAGTTCACGTTCTTGATAGGAGTGAAGATAGAGTCGATCGGAATAGTACCGATAGGTGCATTCTCTACTTTATTCTCATCTGCAGGGACATAGCCTCTGCCTTTTCCGATTGTGAAGTCCATGACGATCTTTACGTTCGGCTCCATAGAGCAGATGTGAAGCTCTGGGTTCAACACTTTGAAAGACATTAGGCTGTTTGACAAATCTCCAGCAGTAAATTCTTGCTTACCACTAACAGTTACAGTTGCAGTTTCGTTCTCCTCATCCTCAATCATTTTCTTAAGACGAATCTGCTTAAGGTTCAGAATAATGTCGACTACGCTCTCAATTACGCCCGGGATAGTGTCAAACTCGTGTTGCACACCCTCGATGCGGATAGAGGTAAGCGCATAGCCTTCGAGAGAAGAAAGCAAAATGCGACGCAAAGCGTTACCGACTGTTGTTGCGTAACCAGGCTCCAAAGGGCGGAACTCGAAACGGCCGAAAGTATCGGTAGCGTCCAGCATTATTACCTTATCTGGTTTTTGGAATGCTAATATTGCCATAATTAATTGTATTAGTGTTAATGCTTAAGCAAGCTGTTATTTAGAGTATAACTCGACGATAAGCTGCTCGTTGATTGTCTCCGGAATTTCTGTGCGCTCAGGATAATTGAGATATTTGCCGGTGCATTTATCATTATCCCACTCGATCCAAGAATATTTATTGTTACCGCGGCTAAGGCTGTCTTGAACAACTTCAAGACTCTTAGAACGCTCGCGAACAGCAACTACATCACCTGGTCTCATAAGAGCTGAAGGGATATTGCATACATGACCGTTGACGGTAATGTGGCAGTGGTTTACCAACTGACGGGCAGCTGCTCTTGAAGGGGCGATACCCATTCTGTAAACCAGGTTGTCCAAACGGCTCTCAAGAAGGATAAGAAGGTTCTCACCTGTACGGCCTTTCATTCTAGATGCCTTGTCGTAAAGGTTGCTGAACTGTCTCTCCAACAAACCATATGTATATTTAACTTTTTGTTTCTCAGCTAACTGAGTACCATACTCAGAAGATTTTTTACGCTTTTTAGCGAGACCGTGCTGTCCCGGAGGATAGTTCTTTTTCTCCAGGTATTTGTCTGCTCCGTAAATAGGTTCTCCGAATTTGCGGGCTATTTTAGTTTTGGGTCCAGTATATCTTGCCATAATTATAATTCTCCTTAAAATTATACTCTACGACGTCCTTTTGGACGGCATCCGTTGTGTGGAAGTGGAGTAACGTCGATGATCTCTGTTACCTCTATGCCGGCACCGTGAAGTGTGCGAATTGCAGACTCACGACCTGCGCCAGGACCTTTCACATAAGCCTTGATTTTGCGTAGGCCTAAATCGTAAGCCACCTTAGCGGCATCCTGAGCAGCAACCTGAGCAGCGTAAGGAGTGTTCTTCTTTGAACCTCTGAAGCCCATTTTACCTGCTGATGACCAGCTAATAACTTGTCCTACACTGTTTGTCAATGTAACGATAACGTTGTTGAAAGTTGACGAAATATGAGCTTGACCGTAAGCATCAACCTTAACAACTCTCTTTTTGTTTGTTGTAGTCTTTTTTGCCATAATTCAAATCTCCTATTTAGTTGCTTTCTTCTTGTTTGCTACAGTCTTCTTACGGCCCTTGCGGGTACGTGCGTTGTTCTTGGTGCTTTGACCGCGAACCGGAAGACCGATACGATGGCGGATGCCTCTATAGCAACCGATATCCATCAAACGTTTGATGTTCATTTGTACAGAAGAACGAAGTTCACCTTCAATCTTGTACTCTTCTGCAATCTTTGTACGGATTGCA